>MEWW01000010.1:118-69594 GCA_001775475.1 Candidatus Adlerbacteria bacterium RIFCSPHIGHO2_12_FULL_53_18
GAAGAAAGGATACCGACTCCGGCATAGAGCAAGGTGCCCCAACTAAGTGTTTTAGAGCGCGGCTCAAGCGCAAGCAGTACTACAAGTCCAAGCATGTAGACATAGTAGACCAGGCCCCAGTACGAAAGCGGAACGCCTAAAAACTCAGACAAGGGGTGTGCGAGCACCACATCACATCCTGCCAAAAGACAGGAAGGCGCGGTGTCCATAAATTCGTTATAGGAAAGGTAGAAGGTATCTCCAATACCAATGAGCACGAGCGCGATAAGATAAAAAGGGGCAAGTGGCATATTAGTCAAATTTTACGCTCTCGAGCAAGTTGCCGAAGTCGTTAATGTTTTGATCGTCTTGCGTCAGCCAGCTGACGGTAAACATGTAGATTTTTCCTTCGTGTGCAACTACAATCGAATTGTTTTCGTAAAGCCCGGAGTATGCGTAGGCGCGTGCCGGTTCTCCGCCGACCTCGCCCTCAAGCAACACCTCGTCGGTCGCGAGCTTGTAGTTGGAGTAAGAGGTTGTCGTAATCCACTCCTCAAGTTCGTACCCTTCGATATTTTCAAACACCTGCACGGTGATTGCAGGGGGGCCTTCCATCGCTCCGCTTGCTTCGTACTCTTCACGTATGCTTGCTTCGATTATAACGAGTGTGGTCCAGCTGCGCTCCTCGTTGCCGTCTGCTTGTGTCTCAAGTGTGTAGCTTGCCGGGTAATCAAATGAGAGCCCGAGCTCGTCGGAGCTAAACGTCGTAAGGACAACCTCCTCTTCAGCGTTGCCGTCCGTATTCTCGGGAGTCTCCGGAGTGGCAGAGTTATAAAGGTAATATCCTCCGCCAGCCAGCACCGCAAGGGCAACAATGCCCATCAGAATCTGTTTCGAGTTCATACGCTACATTGTGCGTGCATAAAGAGAGACGTCAAGCGTTTCTGCCTTTCTCGCGCTCCTGTACTTCGTGCTCGTCCATCCCAAAGTGATGCGCTACTTCGTGCCAAATGGTCTCGCAAATGACCCTGCGCACGCACCCCTCATACGACATTCCAACATTCTGCAGAATGTTGGAATGTTCTAACTCGTGGGCTTCATCTTCAATAGGCAGTTTGTAGAGAGTTATCGTATCGGGCATAACACCGCCAACCCCGTACCCCTCGCCGCGCGCCGTATGCGGGATACCCTTGTAGTAACCGAGCAGCGTCTCACCCGGACCAAGGCGCTCTGTCTCACGCACCTCCACAGAGGGCTCGTCTTCCACCAAAAATGCGACGTTCGCGATACGATTACGAAACTTCTCCGGCACTGCGGTCGGAAACTCCTCGGCTACGAGTTGCTCAAATGCTTCGCGAGTCATGCGAGGCTTACTTTAACAGATCTTTAAACTGGTGTCTTATCTTCTCCACCTTGGGGTCGATAATCACCTGGCAATAACCTGCGTCTTTGTGGTTTTCGTAATATTTCTGGTGATAGTCTTCCGCGGGCCAAAACGTTTTAAAGGGCGCGACAGTTATAACGATTGGTTTCTGATACTTCCCCGCAATCATTTTGATATAGTGCTCCGTTTTTTCCTTCTGCCGGTCGGTCGTATAAAAAACTGCTGAGTGGTACTGGGGTCCTACATCGTTACCCTGACGGTTTGGCGTTGTCGGGTCGTGCGTCTCAAAAAACACCTGGAGCAATTCTTCAAACGCGATTTTGTTTGGGTTGTATTCGATTTTTATGACCTCGATATGCCCGGTGTTCCCTGTCGAGACCTGCTCGTAAGTCGGCTTCTCTACTTGTCCACCCGCGTATCCCGGCGCAACAGAGTAGATACCCTTAAGCATCGTAAACACGGCCTCGGTGCACCAAAAGCACCCCCCGCCAAGCAACACCGTTTCCTTGTCCATACAAACAGTATAAGGCTTTTACACCCGCGCTGCTTTGCGCGCCAGATATTTGCGGAACTCTTCTATCACGACAATTGAAGCGGCAACCGGCACTATCATCGCCCAATCAAGAAGCGTAAGCGGCTCCGTATGAAGGATGCTGTTGAGAAATGGCGTGTACACCGCCAAGAGCTGCAGGCCAACCACGACACTGGTTGCTAGTATCAAATACTTGTTGCTCCAGAATCCGAGTTTAAAAATAGACTCCCGCTCATGCCGGCAGTTCCAGGCGTTAAACCACTGAAAGACCGCGAGGGTCGTTAGAGAAACCGTGAGCGCCTTGCCCATATTCTCCGGCGCGTAGAGGCTGAACATAAACAGCGTGCCGGCCATCATAGGGAGGGACATAGTGACCATTCGCCACACCATCAGCTTGTCTATGAGGTACCTGCCCGGTTTTTTAAACCGGCCGGTGAGGAGCCCATGCTCCTTGGGCTCCATCGCAAGCGCCACGTCGAGGAAGGGGTCTGTTACAAAGTTAAGCCAGATAATCTGCGAAGCCAGGAGCGGCAGCGGATAGCCGATAAGGAGCGCTGCAAGGATAGTGAGCACCTCTCCCGCACTGGTCGAAAAGAGGTAGAGAATCACTTTTTTGATTGTTTTATAGATGCTCCTCCCCTCTTCTATAGCGGAAACTATCGAGCCGAAGTTGTCGTCTAAAAGCACAATATCCGAGGCCTCTTTGGCGACCTCGGTCCCGATAGTGCCCATGGCAACACCCAGGTCGGCTGCAACGAGCGAGGGCGCATCGTTGACGCCGTCACCCGTCATAGCTATCACTTCGCCGCGCTTTTTATACAGTTCGATAATGTGCAGTTTGTGTTCCGGCGTCACTCGTGCAAACACCGTGACTTTGGGCAAACGTGTCAAGAGTTCATTGTCTTTAAGAGATTGCATTTCCTGCCCGGTTAGGATCTCGTCGCCGTGGCGGTAGATGCCGGCTTCCTGCGCTACCGCGCGCGCGGTTGCCTTGTGGTCGCCGGTTATCATAATCACTTTCACCCCCGCCTCGCGGCTGCGGCGCATGGCCTCCGCAACTTCACTGCGCAAGCCGTCTTTCATCCCAAAAAAGCCCGAGAACGTGAGCGGGGGGAGTGTCTCGGGGCTAAGCGCGTCGTTTTGCGTCTCGACTGCCGCGTAGGCGAGCACCCGCAGGCCTTCACCTGAGAGCCGTACATAGGTTTCCTCGAGCTCTGTAAGTTTTTTCTGCGTGAGTTTGCGGTTTTTGCCCCTCTCACGAATCGAGGTGACCCTAGAGAGCACGGCTTCCGGCGCGCCGATGAGGATAAGAAGGTTTTTTTTGCCGGCCTGGTGGAGTGTCGCGTGGTACTTTAGCTGGTAGTCAAAGGGTATTTCGGCAATCATGGGCCACTCGCGCTCGAGGTCGTCTTTATGAAAGCCCGCTTTCTCGCCCAAGACCACCAGCGCCGCCTCGGTCGGGTCTCCGGAAACTCTCCAGCGTTTATCTTTTTCGTCATACACCACTCGAGCGGTCGAACCCAAAGTTGCAACCTTAGCCGCAAAAATAAACTCCGGGTGATTGAGAGGCTCAATCACCTTCCCCTCGAACCTGATTTCCCCCTTCGGCTCGTAGCCAACGCCGCTTACTTCAAAGTAGTTACCTTCGGCATACACTTTCTGAACGACCTGTTCGTTTTTGGTGAGGGTGCCGGTTTTATCTACTGCAATCACACTCGCTTGGCCCAAGGCCTCAACCGCCTGGAGCCGCTTTATGAGCGCGTTGCGCTTGCTCATCTGCCACACGCCAGTTGCAAGAACGAGCGTCAGCACGATAGGAAGCCCCTCGGGGATTACCGAGACCGAGAGCGAAACGACCGTTTTAAACATCACGACAAGCGACTCGCCAGAGAGAAATCCTATTACAAAGATTGCCAGCGCGATAACCGCAACGACGGCGATGATGGCGCGCGAGAGCCGGCGGATGTCGGCCTTAAGCGGCATCTCGGAGTCGATGTGGGCGATTTTCTGTGCGATGCCGCCGATAAACGTTTTTGCGCCAGTTGCTACCACCACGGCACGGCCAACTCCGCCAACCGAGTGTGTACCTTTAAAAATCATGTTTTTCCGCTCGGCGACGGGAGCGGCTCCGCTCAGCACCGCCTCCGAATCTTTTCGAACGGGTGTAGATTCGCCGGTCAAGGAGGCTTCGTCAATCTTGAGGTTGCGCGCCATGAGGAGCCGGGCGTCGGCGGCTATCTTTTCCCCTTCAGTCAGGAGAAGCACGTCGCCCGGCACTACCTCGGCATCGGGGATAATCTCCTCCCTCCCCTCGCGCAACACCGTGGCGCGGGTTTCGGTAAAATGTTTGAGCGCGTTGAGCGTGTTTTGCGCGCGGCCTTCCTGAAAACTCCCTATGAGCGCGTTAAAAACTAAAACGCCCACGATAAGTAGAGCGTCAATATGTTCGCCGGTTAAAAAAATAACGACTGCCGCGACGCCGAGTACGTAGATAAGCGGGCTTCTAAACTGGCGGACAAATATGGCGAAGTAGCCGTCTTGCGGCGCTTCGGGCAGGATGTTTCTGCCAAACTCGTTTAGCCTCTTTGCTGTCTCGGCGGAGGTGAGCCCGTGCTCACTGCTCTGCAGGCTCTCAAGTGTCGAGTGAGCTGTTTTGGTATGCCATGCCGTCATTCCCTTCGGAGCGTATGCGCGTGTATAGAAAGTATTGCAAGGAAGAGACTGACAGAGAGCGGCCCCAAGAAAAGCCCCGCTGGCCCAAAGAGGGCAAGACCTCCCAAGACCGAGAGCAGAATGAGGAGCGGATGCAACTGCGCACCGCGGCCGATGAGTTTGGGGCCAAGCAGGTTGTCGATAAGTCCCACCGCAACGGTGCCCCACACCAAGAGCCCGAGCGCCTGCCCCATTGCGCCTGTTACAAACAGATATATGACGACCGGCCCCATCACAAGCGCCGTGCCCACGCCAGGGATGAGCGCCGCAATCGCGGTTGTAGTGCCCCAGAGCACGGCGTTCGGTACGCCGAACAAGAGATACCCGGCGGTTGCCAGGACGCCCTGGATAAGCGCGATAAGGAGACTTCCGCGCACAACCGAGTTAATAGCAAGTTCCAGCTTTTTAAAGACAAACTCGTCGTCGGTGTCGTAGAGCGGCGAGAGTTTAACTATGGCGCGCTTCAAGGCAGGGCCTTCTTTGAGCAGATAGTAGAGGGCTATAAAAAAGATAAATAGATTCAGCAAAAAACCGGTAGCGCTAGAAAGGAGGCCGCCCAAGTGGCCGATGATGACCTGGAGCGCAGCCCTCGCGTAGGTGTCGAGCTCGGCAATAATGCTTTCGGCGTTGAGAGTAATCCCCGGTACAAACTGCGAAACTGCCGCCACCCCCTGCTCTAGCAGGCTCTGCGTCACGGCAAATCCTTCGCCGCCCGTGAGTGTAGCGTACAAGTCGCGCGCCTCTACGACTATTTGCGTGGTTACCAGCCCCAGGGGCACCAAGATGCACACGAGTGCAACAAGAAGCGTTGCCAAGCCCGCGAGCGCATGGCTGCGCCCGACGTAGAGAAAAATGTTGTTGAAGATCGGCCGCAAGACAACAGCAAAAATCGCCGCAAGTGCCAAAGGAGCCAAGAATGGCTGTAAGACCAGCACAACGAGAGCAAGGGCTCCAAGCAATATCGCAAGCAAAAAGTAAGGACGGAGCGTATCCAGACGCATACGGCTTTACTGTATCACGACTATTAGGTAAGGTTTATAGACGTGAAGCATGCAAAAATCGTTGCAGTGGTACTCGTGCCGGCAAGTTTCTTCTTTGCCGCCTATCATGCATGGGGATTTTTTATCGCAGCCTCGCAGCCGCTTGTCGTTGAGCCGGTATATGCCGAACAACTAGCTGCATCCGCGACAGCAGAGCCGGAATTTGTTGACACGACCAACCCCAACGATCTTCTTCCCGACCTCCTGCCTCTGCCGCCACGCGATTTAAAGGTAGAGAAAATTGGGAACCAAGTTCTGCTCTACTTCAGCACAACCTACTACAACCAGGGGCGGGGCACCTTGGAGCTGCGTGCAGACCCTGCGACTGCCGGCCTTCGCGAGACAATAGAGCGCAATGTGTTGCAGCGCGTGTATCAAGCTGACGGTGCACATCGAGACAAACCGGTAGGCACATTTTTGTGGCACCAGGAACATCTGCACTACCACTACACTGACTTTATTACGTATGACCTTGAGCCCGTTGGTGCCCCAAAAAACGAGGAGCTTTCCGGCAACTTGGTCAAATCGACCTTTTGCCTGCGCGATGTATCACGAGTGTTTCTTGATCTCGCAAGCTCTTCTCCTGAAGCGACTTATAAGATCTGCGGCAAGGAGTTGCAAGGGGTTTCTGTCGGCTGGGGCGACACCTACTACTGGAACTACCCTGACCAAGCACTCGATATCACGGGCCTGGAGTCCGGCACCTACCGTCTAACTTTTGTCGCTAACCCCGAAAAGCGGCTCGAAGAAATACGCTACGACAACAACATCTCAAGTGCACTCTTCCGCCTCAACATGGATACCGCTACGGTTGATGTGCTTGAAGAGAATCCTAAGGAAACTCCGGAGGTCGAGCATATACATCTAGATTCGCCCTTTGGTATGTAATAAATATGAAATATTTTGCCTGGTCGCTCACTATTGTTGCACTGCTTGGAGTTCTGCTTCTTGTGGTCATCCCCGTGCCGCAGGAGCCAGCAGAACAGCACGTGGCAACAACAACACCAGCAACGAGCAACACTGCGGAGCCGCAGCTCTACACGGTAGTGGCTGAGGGCCTAGAAATTCCTTGGGACATCGCATTTCTCCCGAACGGCTCACTGCTTGTCACAGAGCGCACGGGCCATGTAATTGAAATTCTGCAGGATGGCACCAGGCGCGAAATACCTGTACCCGGGGTTCGCCAAAGCGGCCTGCCTGCGCAGGCAGGCGAAGGTGGGCTTCTCGGTCTCACTCTGCACCCTGACTTTCAGGTCAATAACTACGTGTATCTCTACATGAGCGCTCCGGGAACTACGGAGCAGACGCAAAACCGCGTCGTGCGTTTTATCTACAAAAACGGTGTGCTGTCTGAAAACAGAGTAATTATCGAAAACATCCCTGGGGCCATATATCACGACGGCGGCCGGATGGAGTTTGGACCGGACGACCGCCTTTATATAACGACCGGGGATGCAACGACTCCAGCAATAGCACAAAACCTACAGTCACTCGGCGGAAAGATACTGCGTTTGCACGACGACGGCGTAGTGCCGAGCGACAACCCCTTCGGTACTGCCGTATACTCCTATGGCCATCGCAACCCGCAAGGCTTAGCATGGGATAGCGCCGGCCGGCTCTGGGAAACCGAGCACGGGCGCTCGGGTGTGCAGAGCGGTCTCGATGAAATCAATTTGATAGAAAAAGGAAAGAACTACGGCTGGCCGGAGAACGAGGGCGACAAAGTTGCCATAGGTACCATGGCGCCAGTGCGTCACTCGGGTGCAAGCGACACCTGGGCACCTGCGAGTCTCGCCTACTTAAACGGCAAACTCTTTTTTGGCGGGTTGCGCGGCGAAGCGCTCTACGAAGCAGTACTTGATGGCACCCGCGTTGCAGAACTTAAAGAGCATTTTAAAGGCCAATTTGGCCGCATCCGCACGGTGCGCGTTGGCCCTGACGGCATGCTCTACCTCACCACAAGCAACACTGACGGCCGTGGCTCCCCTGCCGCAGGCGACGACAAAATAATCCGAGTCAATCCGGAACTGCTGTAACTTTGACTAAACCGTGCCCCCAAGATAGCTTGGGGCGTAGAGTTCTGTACTACATATCCATCCACTCCAACAAGCGAGGTTGCTATGCATAAATGGATGAACGTGGCGGTCGTTGGTAACGGTAACCGCGAGAAAGCGATGAAATCAGTCATCGAGCCCAGCGCGGGGAGTTCTCGAGTGAACTCCTGCGTTCTGGTCCCTTGGACAACTATAGATGAAGTGGTTGCCCAGGTTCTGGACACAGCAGACCTTGTCACTATCGGCCCCGAAGCCCCGCTTGTTGCAGGGCTTGCCGACAAGTTGCATTCGCTCGGTATACCGACGGTTGGTCCGACTGCGGCGGCGGCAAAGCTCGAAGGTAGCAAAGTCTTCGGGCGCAAGATCTGCAAGGAAGCCATAGTTCGCACGCCGAGATACTGGCGAATTGATTCGGAACGCGACGCTGAGGCTTTGCTTGCCAACTGGGAGGGACCTATCGTCGTCAAATGGGACGGGCTCTGGGGCGGTAAGGGCGTAACCATACATCATTCTGCGAGAGAAGCTCTCGCAAAGGTAAGCGAGGGCTTGCCTCACGGCCCTGTGCTAATCGAGGAATTCCTGGTCGGACAAGAGATATCTGTCTTCTTCGCCTGCGACGGCGTCAACGGCAGGTTCGTGGGCGATGCCTGCGACAAGAAGAAGCTTCTGGAGAATGACGAGGGCCCGAACACTGGCGGTATGGGGGCATGGTCCCCCTCTTCCTATCTCACTTCTCATTTGCTGGAGGAAATCCAGGGCGACATTGTCGAGCCGGTGTTGCAGGTCATGAAGCAAAGAGGAGTCCCATATCATGGGATTCTCTACCTCGGATTGATGCTGGTGAATGTGGGTGGAACCATTCTCATCTACCTGATCGAGTTCAACTGCAGGTGGGGCGATCCGGAAGCGCAAGTCATCTTGCCCCGGCTCAAGACAAACTTCGTGAACATCTTGACCGCCACTCTCGAAACAGGCGGGCTTGAAAGTCTTCCTCCGATCGAGTTCTACTCGACAAAACTCGTGGGGGTTACCATTGCCGGGAAAGACTATCCGAAGAAAGGCAGCCGACTCCGGACAGTCGTTGGGTCTGGCAAGACTTACCGCGCGGCTCACCTCGATGCCTACGGACAAATCGAGGAGATGAAAGATAGCGGTGTTTTGGTGGTGCAGGACATCCAATACCGCACCGACATCGGCGTCGGTATCGTCTAGCGATCTGCAATAAAGAGAACAGCCCCGGCGGTCTGCACCGCCGGGGCTTTTGTTTTTTACTTCTGCATGCAGCGCACGCAGATGGTCTGGCGGGGGCGGGTCTTTAGATACCTATTGCCGCAGGCACACACATAAATCTGGGATACCGTTTTTTTAGGCGTCCAGAGGCCGTAGGAGTGTACGGGCTTGTCGTGCTTAATGTCTTTAGGGTCCCGTTTTTGCATGAAAATAACCCTCTTCTAAGAGGGCTTGGCACGCGGGTAACTATATAGTAGTTAATAGGCTTTGTCAATTATCGCCATTAGTGTACTCTGTAGATGTTTGGCAAGTAATTGCCGGCTCCACTAGTGGCGTGGCGCCAGCATACTTTGCCGGCTCGTCTAATGGTAGGACAGCGGCCTTTGAAGCCGTTAATTGGGGTTCGAATCCCTGGCCGGCAGCTAGTGAAATTTTATATGCCATTCGGCATAGAAAATTTTGCTTACTGTGTTGTCAGGGATTCGAACCAAGGAGGGGGTCGGGGAACGGGAGTTCCCCGTGGCGGAAGTAATTCGAAACCGAGGGTTTCGAAAGAACCGAAGGTTCAGGAGTGAGATTCCCTGGCCGGCAGCAAAAAGCTTATACACACCCCTGCTTTTGAGCATCCGTGGAGTGTTACAATTACTGTAGTATCAATAATCGTCGATTAATAACTATTTAGTTATGGACAGCACCACCATGTTCCTCGCCCAGACGCTTGGGCTTTATTTTGTTATCCTGGGCGCGCTTGTGCTCATTCGCCAGTCGTCGATGCTGCGCGTGTTTTCGGGGCTTACTAAGAGCCCGTTGGCGCTCTATATGATTGCCCTTCTTGAGCTTATTGCCGGTCTTATGCTCACAGTTGCCTACCCCACTGTCGGCACCGATGTTGCGGGCATCCTTTCAATAATCGGCTACATGCTCATCGTTGAAGGCATCTTCTACCTAGGTGTGCCCCTCGGCGTCTCACGCAAGTTCATTAACAAGTTCAACACAAGTTCGTGGTACGTGGCAGGCGGCGTTGCGGCAATCGCGCTCGGCTCCTATCTCGCGGGCCTGGGCTTTGGATACCTTTAGGAGTTTAACCGGTACAACGCAAGTTCAAGAGGAATAGCCGGGTAAGGAGCCCGGCTGGTTTCTATATAGGCGGTCAGGAGCTCCGCAAGCACGGAGGAGTTTATCGCCGCTCCTTTAGCACCCGCGAGTTCTTTAAGTATCGCTAGATCATCGCCGCCAAATTGCTCAGCCAACTCCTTTTCAAGCTTGGGTGCATAGCGCATCAGGAGCACTCCTCTTACTTTAGTTATCGCCAAGAGCAAAAAAACGCGCGGCTCCGACCCGTTAGTAACCGCCTCGTGAAAGGCGGCGATAGCCTCTTCGGTATTTTTGTCCGCAAGCGCATGCAAGAAGTCGTGTACGGTTTTCGAAGAGGGAGCGCCAACCACCTTCCCTACCTCAGCCTCGGTAAGTTTTTTGTCGCGCGACACAGTAAGCACTTTCTGAAGTATGGAGAGTGTATCTCGAAAGGACCCTTCGCCCATTAAGGCAATAAGCTCCGCACCCGTGGGCTCGAGTGAAGCTCTCTCTTTTTTTGCAACATCCTGAACAAGTTTTTTAAGCACTTCATGCGACGGTTTTTTAAACTGAAATACCTGGCAGCGGGAAATAATGGTCTCCGGTACGCGGTCGAGCTCAGTCGTTGCAAGCACAAAAATTACATGCGCGGGCGGCTCTTCCAGAGTCTTTAGAAGCGCCCCCCAAGCGTCGCGGGTCAGGGCGTGTGCTTCGTCTATGATGTAAAACTTGTAGCGAGAGTTAAACGGCAAAGTGGCAACACCTTCCCGCAGCTCGCGGATTTCGTCTATGCCGCGGTTGCTTGCGGCATCCATTTCATAAATATCTTCTTCTGCGGTGCCAACTGCGGCCGCAAGCAGGCGTGCCATGCTAGTTTTACCGGTTCCCCGGCCGCCCGCAAAAAGATAGGCGTGTGCAATTTCGTCTTTTTTTACCGCAGCCTCTAAGACTGATACTACTTGCTCCTGTCCCCGCACCTCTTCAAACGTCGACGGCCTATAGGTGCGGTATAAGGCCATAGGATTGCGCCCACTCTCTGCCTTTTTTGCCATGGGGTAAGTATACCGTTACGCTACGATTTCAGGAATTCCTCAACAAGCCCTTCAACCTCCGCAGCATTCTCCGCCTCCATCAGCTTTACCCGCAGCTCTTTAGCGCCCGGGAAGCCTTCGACGTACGCTTTAAAATGCTTTTTCATAATCGCAAAGTTCTTAATATCGCCCAGCAATTCTTCAAACAATTTAGTATGCTCTACCAGAATTCGAAGTTTGGTTAGTATATTCTCATATTCTTGAGAATTTGAGAATAACCAAGGTCTACCGAAGATCGCGCGTCCAAGCATAACTCCGTCGGCATCGCTCTCTTCTGCTTTTTGCCTCGCATCTGTTAAATCTTTTACGTCACCATTGCCGACTATAAGCGTTTTACTCCCTTTTTCATTGCGAATCTCAACCGCACGTTTAACCCTGTCCCAATGAGCGTCCACTTTTGACATCTCTTTACGCGTGCGGGCGTGGAGCACAACGGCGGCAGGCTCGGCCTCAAGCAGCACCGGGAGCAACTCTTCTAAAACATCTTTATTGTAGCCAAGCCGCGTTTTAACTGAAACCGGAAGCCCTGGCGCGCCGCACTTCGCCGCCGCGATAAGCTCCCGCGCGAGCTTGGGGTTTAAGGTCAATTTTGCGCCCGCCCCCTGTTTTTCTATCGTCCGGTCAGGACAGCCCATATTGAGATCAACACCGTCAAACCCCAGCTTCGCGGCAAGCGCCGCCGCTTTTTCCATATGTTCAGGTATTGCAGTAAAAAACTGCGCCACTATCGGTCGCTCCTCCTCGCTAAACACGAGGTCGCGCATGAGTTTTGCCCGCCCCTCTTCCGGCGCAAGTGCAAGGCCGTCGGCAGAAACAAATTCGGTATATATAACAGCAGGTCCCGCCGGTTTACTGTACTTTGCGATGACACGCCGAAAGGCCGCGTCGGTTACGTCCGCAAGCGGCGCCAATGCAAAAAACGGTTTCGGTAGAGTCTCCCAGAAGTTTTTCATTTTAAGGTGTCACCTTAACACAAGGACTCTCAAGGTGACACCTTTATTTTAATTTGTAGTACAGCCGGTCGCCAAATCGGAGGTCGAGATATGCGAAGTCGCTTACCGGATGTTCTTTAAATGGCTGCGCTTGGAGCGCCAGCACAAAACGCTCGTACACGTCGCCTCCGCCGTCCTCCAAGACAAAAATAATTTCAAACCCGTGTGCAAAGTGCAGGCGTACGTCTCCTGCGTGGTCGACCTCAACCGACGCAACACGAGTTCCAAGCTCCGCTTCCAGCGCCGCGGCAAGTGCAGTGAGAGAGCGATATGGGTCTTCTGCAAGGTACTGTCGCGGTAGGACACCCCCTGCAAGAGAGCCGTAGTAAGTGGTATACGCCAAGCCTGCAGACTGGGCCGCCAGCTCGTACGCGACACCCTGCTCATCAAGCAAAAAACAGGGTGCGGGAGCGGCTCTCGCCTCTCCACACCACAGCGCCTCTGGTGTGCGTTTGGCCACAACCACGTGCAGGGTGCGCAGATTTTTTGCACGTACTTCTACCGTTGCAAAAATCGGATACTCCGCATGGAGATCCGAGACTATCTGTGAGCGCGGATATATAAGAACGTTATTGCGGGGAAAAACAAACACGTAGCGCCCTTCGAGATGCTCGCGTACGATCCTCTCGACCGCCTGCGCCTCGGTACCTTCCACTCCTTCTACGCTCACCTCCACAACCCGTAGATGCGGCAGATAGGTAAGGCCCACAACGCCGCCAGCAAAAAACGCAATAAGAGCAAACCACAGTATCGCTACAACAACTCGGCGTTTGCGGCGACGAGTCCTGAGCTTACTTTGCGGGAGGTCAAACCGAGCCATCCCGCCATTATACCTGCACCTTTTCTATTTTTTCTTTGCCGCCCATAAATGGACGGAGTACTTCCGGCACAGTTATGGTGCCGTCTTCCTGCTGATAATTCTCCATAATCGCAATCAAGGTACGCCCCATCGCAAAAACGGTTGCATCATTCATATGCACGGGTTCTACCTCACCCCCAGCGCGCTTAAGGCGAGTGTTGAGCCGTCGTGCTTGAAAACCCCCTACATAATCGGCACTGTGCGTCTCTCGGTAAGTGTTTTGCCCGGGCATCCAGGTTTCGAGGTCAATCTGCCGCTGGTCGGGGAAGCCCATATCGCCAGTACAAATAAGTACCGTCTGGTGTGACAACGCTAGTTTGCGCATCAAATGTTCTTGTATTGCGATCATAAAGTCCTGCTCTGCCAAACCGTCTTCGGGCTTAACAAAGCTCTCCATCTCAAGCTTGTCAAACTGGTGGAGTCTCAAAATTCCTTTCGTATCTTTGCCATAGCTCCCCGCTTCGCGTCTGAATGAGGGAGAGTAGCCAGCGTAGCGTATTGGCAACTGCTCTTCCTTAAGCGTCTCGTCCATATGCAGGGGCCCTAGCGTGTGTTCTGCACTGCCGATGAGTACCAGGTCATCCTTTTCAAAATAAAATCGGTCGTCTATGGGGTCTAGCCGCGCCATGCGGTTCATCACCAGCGAGCGCATCATGACCGGCGGCACTACCGGCACAAAAGGTTTGGGGTTGACCGAGAGTCCTGCTTCTTTAGCGATAGTTTCCAGTTTTTCCCGCGAGGTAAGCACTGAAAGAGCCCACTGGAGTATTGCAAACTGTAAGAGCGCGAGGTCGCCTTTAAGGTAGGTAAAGCGCGCGCCCGACACTTCTGCCGCTTTTTCACTATCAATAACGCCAAGCGCGTGTCCAATATCCCAATGCGCTTTCGGCTCAAAATTAAATTGTGGTTTCTCTCCCCACTGTCTGATTATCTTGTTTCCACTCTCATCGGGCCCCACGGGCGTGTCGGCTGAAGGAATATTGGGGACCTTAATAAGGAGAGCGACCAGCTCACGCTCAAGCGTCTGATATTTTTCTTCCGCGCTTTTTAGCTCGTCTTTAAGCCGCTTTCCGGCCTCGGCGTCGCGTCTGTTGGCTGCCTCGTTGCGGCTTCGGTTGAGGTCTGAAATGTCACCCGCGAGTTTTTTACGCTTGTCAGCAAGTGCCAAAATTTTCTCAATATCAATTCCTTCGCGGTTTTTATTTTTTATCGCCGCTTTGACGAGCTCCTGATTCTCCCGGATAAAAGTGACATCAAGCATATAAAATACGTGTAGAATTAATCCTACAATGCCGGCCGTTATACGACAACTGACAAGAAAAGAGTTTCCGGCTCTGCTGAAAGAGATTCCCGACTGCCCGCCGCAGCTTTTCATACGAGGCGAGATGCCGCCGTCCGGCTTTGTGTATCTTTGTGTGGTCGGCTCGCGTGCCACGACCCCCTACGGGCGGCGCACCTGTGCTTCGCTTATAAGCGGCTTGGCGCGATTTCCTATTGCAATAATTTCCGGCATGGCGCTCGGTATTGATGCCGAGGCGCACAAAGCGGCACTTGATGTTGGGCTTCCTACCGTTGCCGTGCTGCCTTCCTCCTGCGACGAGGAGTCGCTGTATCCGCCGAGCAACAAAGCGCTTGCTCAGCGCATCTTAGCGCGCGGGGGCGCTTTGGTCAGTGAGCGGAAGAGCCCGTGGAAGGCGCATCCTCACGACTTTGCCGCGCGCAACCGGATTATGGCCGGGATGAGCAAGGTTATTCTTATTATCGAAGCGGGAGAAAAGTCGGGCACGCTTATTACCGCGCGGCTTGCGCTCGACTACAACCGCGAGGTCCTCTGTGTCCCACATGAGTTGGGCCGCGAGAGCGGCAAAGGAGCAAACCAACTTATCCGCGAAGGGGCGACACTGGTGTGCAACTCCGCTGATGTCGCGGAAGCGCTTGGGTTTAAAGAAAAGCCGGAACAAGAAACGCTCCCCACCGACCTAACGCCGCAGGAAGAAAAGATTCTACAGGCCTTAACCGGCTCCGCCCACAAAGACGACCTCCTGCTTGCCACTAAACTCTCAGCGCAAGAAGCAAATATTGCCCTCTCTTCGCTCCTCATCCGCGGGCTTATTGTTGAACGGTTGGGTAAAGTGGAGCGCGTGTAGTGGACAATTGTTTATTCTGTGGTATCTTATCTTTAGTAAGTATTAGCAATCATAGTCGAGGAGACGGAAAATGATTGACGGAAAACGGGGCTCGCTCAATAGTGGCAACACGTGGTGGAAAAGCCTCAAGCCTATTGAGAAGATTGCGGTGGTAAAACCGCTTCTTGAGGATGGCCTTACGAGCGAACAAGCCAAAGTTCGTCTGCACTTGAGCAGCAAAAACATGATTGTGAACGTTCGCAATCAGATCATGAAGTTCTATCCGGAAGGAATGCCCGACCGGAAGAATGGCCCGCGGTCTTCTACACCTGCCTTGCCGCGCCCTTCAAGGCGCGGAGCACATGCACGGCAAATCAAGGAGCGTGTGAAAAGACGTAACGAGGATCTGGCACGGGCGAAGGTGCCGGAGCTGCAGGTGATCAAGAATCCGACACCTCCGCCGAAGCGTCCCCGCACGCGCGAGGAGATTATCGACGCGAACATTCATGACATGCCTCCACCATCACGTGGCCCTTTTATTGACGATCCTATAAATATAAAGGATCGTGCCTACGGCGCCGCTTTGAACTCCATCATCTACAAGCTCATCGACGCCGGTGTCGTATGAATAGTCTGGGGCCCCGCACAGCGCGTGCGGGGCCCACTCTTTTTTAATGCTATGCTTTACACGGTATACACTTGTGGTGTATTACTTAGGACTCGCAGATGAAACTAGTAATAGTAGAGTCGCCTGCAAAGGCGAAGACCATAGAGAAGTATCTCTCCGACATCGACAAGTCGGGGGATTTTGTTGTGCGCGCCTCGGTGGGCCACGTGCGCGACCTGCCGAAGAGCAACAAGAAAGCAATCGACATAGCCGGCGGCTTTGTCCCCCACTACGAGGTGGTAGCCGGCAAACTCGATGTTATCAATGACCTTAAAAAACTGGCTAAAAAAGCAGACGAGGTGATACTCGCCACCGATCCCGACCGAGAGGGCGAGGCCATTGCCTGGCACATTAAAGAAGAGCTGGGATTAAAGAAGCCGGAACGTATTGTATTTAACGAGATTACACCGGAGGCTATTGCCGAGGCGCTTCAAAACCCGCGCAACATCGACGACAACTTGCGATATGCGCAGGAGGCACGCCGGGTCTTGGACCGCCTGGTGGGCTACGATCTCTCAGGCCTTATCTGGAAGAAGGTGCGCTACGGACTCTCCGCCGGCCGCGTGCAGTCGCCTGCCCTGCGTATCTTGATGGAGCGCGAGCGCGAGATCCGCGCTTTCAAACCGGAAACCTTTTATGTCATTACGGCACAAACAGAAACGCCGAAGAAGGTAGACCTTACTCTTACCTGCGTAGAAGAGCCTCGCGACAAGAACGTTACCGACTCCATAATCGATGCCGTTAAAAAAGACGGTCTTACCGTGGCAGAGGTCACAGAGAGCGAGATGAAGCGCAGTCCCCGCCCGCCCTTTACTACCTCGACCCTCCAGCAGGCGGCATCAACGCGGCTTGGCTTCTCGCCCGCAAACACTATGCGCATTGCACAAAAACTTTACGAGGCGGGGCATATTTCCTATATGCGCACCGACTCGGTAAACCTTTCCAAACAGGCGGTAGACAGCATTGCAAAAATCGTAGAGAAAAAGTTTGGCAAAGAGTACGCACAGACCCGTATCTATACTGCCAAGTCTAAACACGCACAGGAGGCGCATGAGGCTATCCGCCCTTCGCATATAGAAAAGGAGAACGCGGGCAACACGCCTGAGCAGAAGAAACTCTACGAGCTTATCTGGCACCGCACTGCTGCCTCGCAAATGGCCGATGCCAAGCTCCTTAAGACAAAGATAGTGGCAGAGACAAAGGATAAGAAAGTGCCTCAGTTTGCCGCCAACGGCTCTCAAGTCGTGTTTGACGGCTGGCTTAAAGGCGACCCGGCAGCGCGCGGCGAGGATGTCGAGCTGCCAAAAGTTACCAGCGGCGAAGAGCTTGATGTAAAGAGTGTTGAGGCAGAGGAAAAACAGACCACCCCGCCCCCGCGCTACAGCGAAGCGGGCCTGGTAAAGGAGCTTGAAAAGCGCGGCATTGGCCGCCCCTCGACCTACGCATCAATAATGAAGACGCTTGTTGACCGCGGCTACGTCACTAAAGAAGGCCGTACCCTTACCCCAACCGATACTGGCGACGTCGTCTCAAGCTTCCTTGAAGAGAACTTCCCTACGTACATCAGCGACACCTTTACTGCCGAGATGGAGGACGAGCTCGACGAGATTGCCGAGGGCAAGCGTGAGTATGCAAAAACACTGAAGGATTTCTACACCCCGTTTCTCAAGGACGTAAAAATTAAAGATAAAGAAGCAGGCAAAATTACCGACATCGGCGAGGCACCGAAAGAGTTCCCCTGCCCTGAGTGCGGCTCACCAATGGTCTTTAAGCTCTCTAGAGGGGGCAAGTTTATGTCGTGCAATCGCTTCCCCGAGTGCACCGGCTCGCGCACCGAAACCGGCGAAATTATTTCAAACGAGCCGCCAAAGCCTATCGGCAACTGGCCAGAGACCGGCGAGTCTATCTACGTTTTGACCGGGCGCTTTGGCCCGTATGTGCAGGTTGGCGAGACACCAACCGGCAAAGGCTCGAAGTCTAAAAATAAACCCCGCCGCGCATCCGTGCCAAAAGAAAAATTGCCGGAGGATGTAACGCTTAAAGATGCACTTCACTACCTTTCGCTTCCGCGTACGTTGGGCACTCACCCTGAAACGGGCGAATCAATCGTGGCAAACGTGGGTCGCTTTGGTCCGTATATTGCGCACAACACCAAGCCAAAACCCGATTTCCGTTCGCTTAAAACCGATGATGTCTACTCGATCGACCTCCCCCGCGCACTCGAAATTTTGAAAGAGGAAAAGAAAAAACGCGGCTTCGCACGAAAAACTAAAAAGGAGTAGACTGAGGTCTATGGTTACCGCCAAAGAGATAATCGAGGCGATGGGGGCGCCCAGCCAAGAAGACAAGGCGCTGGTGGAAAAGGCATACAATTTTGCATTAAAAGCCCACGAGGGGCAGAAGCGCTTTTCCGGCGAGCCTTACATGGTGCACCTGGGGCGCGTGGCGCGCAGCATCGCCGAGTTGGGCTTGGGTAGCAAAACAGTTGCAGCGGCGCTCCTACACGACACTATAGAGGATACCGAGGCAACAGCTGAGCAACTAGAAAAGGAATTTGGCAAAGAAATCTTATTTTTGGTTGAAGGTGTTACCAAGCTCGGCCACTTGAAGTATCACGGGGTCGAGCGCCACCGGGAGTCCCTACGCAAACTCCTGGTTGCCACGGGACAGGACGTCAGAGTGCTTATCATCAAGCTCATGGACCGGCTCCACAACATGCGCACGCTTGAACATGTCCCTAAAGAAAAACAGCAGCGCATTGCACTCGAGACGTTAGAAATTTATGCCGCTATCGCTCACCGGCTCGGCATGGGCGTCGTGCGCAAAGAGCTCGAGGACCTCGCCTTCCAGTATGCGTACCCTGAGGAGTACGAAAATGCCAAACGCCTTTTGACCGAAAAAACGCAGGAGACTACAGCGCGGCTTGAGGGCATGCTGCGCGACCTCAAAAAAGAGCTTGCTAAGGACGGTTTTACCAAATTTGAGAGTGACTTCCGGGTTAAAGGCCTCTGGAGCCTCTGGCAAAAACTCAAACGCAAGGAAGGCGACATTAGCAAGGTCTACGACATCGCAGCAATACGTATCGTGGTTGACGACGTCGCTGACTGCTATCGAGTGCTTGGCATAGTTCACAACCTCTGGCAGCCCTTGGTCGGTAAAATAAAAGACTACATCGCCTTCCCTAAGCCCAACGGCTATCAGTCGCTGCATACCACCGTTTTCTCCGGCGACGGTGGCATTGTCGAAGTGCAGATCCGCACTAAGAGCATGCACCAGGAGGCGCTCTTTGGCATAGCGGCCCATGTCTCGTACAAGGAGCCGGGCGCAGCGGCAGGCAGAGGCTCGAGTTTCGACTGGATCAAGAGCTTAATTCCCGGTTTCTCAAGCAAAACTGTGCCACCACCCAAAGAGGCACCGGCGCACTACGGCTCCCAGGTCCCCGAGTGGCTGAGCGCCTTGAGTGAACACGAAACCGACGACCCCGACTTTGATACAACGTTAAAGACAGATATTTTCTCTCACCGCGTGTTCGTCTTTACCCCCAAGGGCGACGTGGTTGATCTCCCGGTTAAAGCTTCGCCCGTCGACTTTGCCTATGCAATACACTCCGATCTCGGCAACCACGTGTTTGGCGTCAAGGTTAACGGCAAGATGGTGTCGCTCAACACTGTGCTCCACAACGGCGACATCGTGGAGATAGACACACGAAAGTCTGCACATCCAACCAAGAAATGGCTGGACTTCGCAAAAACGACGCTCGCCCGCCGGCATATCCGGAACGCAATCGGTGAAGGCGTAAAAAACTAGATAGAAAAACTGCTCGGGTTGAAGGTGTTTTCATCTATCGTCTTTTCCTCTGCCGGTCGGTCGTCAACGGGTGTGTCCGGAGCCGCTGTGTCCGAGGGCTTTTGTTCCTGAGATTCCGGCGAAGTTCCGGTAGCTCGCGCCTGCAGCGCCGCAAAGAGAGCGCGCAGGTCTTCTTCAGTCATGTAGTCAATCGAGAGCTTGCCGCCTTTGTCTTTAGGCTCAATCACGACGCGCGTGCCAAGAGCCGTTGCCAAGTCGCGCTCCATTTCCAGCACCTCCGGCGAAAAGAGATATTCCTTTTTGCGTACGCGGTCAACCGCAATCCGCCGCGCGATATTTTCCGAGTCGCGCACAGTGAGCTTCTTGAGCATGATTTCCTTAAAGAGTGTCTGCTGCTCGGCAGGGCGGTCAATAAGCATGAGGAGCGGCCGCGAGTGACCCTCCGAAATCTTGCCGTCTGTCAGAGCTTGCTGCATCTCTGGCGGCATCATAAGGAGCCGTACCGTATTGGCGACGTACTCGCGGCTCTTGCCTATCTTTTCTGCAATCTGCCCATGCTTAAAGCCGAACTCGTCGTGCAGCCGGTTAAAGGCCGTTGCGCGGTCCATGGGGTTGAGGTCCTCGCGCTGGAGGTTTTCGATAATAGCGAGCTCGAGCTTGGTTTTATCGTCGTCATCCACCTCGCGTATGAGGGTCGGCACGGTAGCAAGCCCCGCAATCTTTGCAGCGCGGAGCCGCCGCTCACCCGCCACGAGTTCATACTCGGTCGCGATGCCGCCATCGGGTTTTTGCACCTCCTGGCGGTTGACAGTTAAGGGTTGCAAAATACCGTACTGGCGTACCGAGCGCGCCAGGTCGTTAAGTTTATCTTCGTCGAACTCTCGCCGTGGCTGAAAAGGGTTCGGTTTTATCTTGTCTACCTCAACCCAAAAAATAGCGTTGTTGTAAAACCCTGCCATGTCGCCCCATTGTATCAAACTTTGTGCCGGAGGTGGGACTCGAACCCACACCCCTTGCGGGACACGATTTTGAGTCGTGCGCGGCTGCCATTACGCCACTCCGGCTTGATAATTACTGTACCCTACCCTGCCCAAAATCTCTATGGTAGTGTGGCAAAGGCACGAACCTTGAGGAGAAAACCGATGCCAAAAACCGGACTAATTTTCGCCTACGATTTCAGCACCTTCGACGACAAGGCCGCTTTGCTCAAGGAGATTGCATCGCATGTTGACCTCATCAAGGTCGGCCTGCAAGCAATAACGGCACTTGGCCCGGAGCACGTGAGTATTGCGTACACAGTCCAGAGCTTCACAGGGACAGTCCTGCAAAAAAAGGTGATGTGGGACGAGAAACTGCTCGACATCGGCAACACGATCGAAGGTGCAGCGAAGAACATTGCTCTGCTTTCAAGCGTGAGCCTCGCTACCCTACATGCCCAGATGAGCACCGCAGGGCTTCAAGCAGTTGTGCGAGCCTGGGAGGGTAAGATCACTCCTCTCGCGGTAACCGCCCTTACCGACCTCGACGACCAGGCGTGCTGGGACAGATTTCGTCGCGATGCCGCCCAGACCGTTATTGATTTCGCCAAGATCGCGTACAGCAACGGCATCCGCGGTTTTGTCTGCTCGCCTCACGAAGCACGAGAGATCCGCAACAGGTTCTCCGATGTTACTATCGTGACGCCGGCGATTCGCCCCCTGTGGGCAGTTGCCAAGGACGAGCAGAAGCGGGTCATGACACCGACCAAGGCTGTACAGGCAGGCGCCGACTATATTGTGGTTGGGCGGCCGATCTCAAAGCCACCCGAGGGCAAAACCTCCGAACACGCAGCACGCGAGATCCGTGAAGAACTCGAGGCGGCGTAATTGTCTCGAAACGAACGTGCGCCGGCCACTTGTGGCCGGCGTTTCTCTTTTTGCTTAAAAATGGTAGGTTTTGTGCGGAACTGAACAAATGGAGACACGCTCATGAAAGTTCCTTCAGGACGTATTTTCTACCAGCCCGATCTCAACATCATGCGGCTTGCCGCGCACGTTGGCTTCGTCAGATGGTACGACGAGGCTCGCACCCTTGCCTCAGGTCGCGAATCGCACATTTACGTTGAAGGTCGCCAGGACACGACTGAGAATCCGGCATTCCTCGACCTCGTGTGCAGGAAAATTCTTCAAGATACAAACGCCATCATGGCGGAAGACGAGGACGATCGAAGGGCGCGATTCATCGGTATCCCCCATGTCGCCCATGGGTGGACGCCCGCGATCACCATGGTCGATTTTCACTCCAAGATCACGCCTCACGGTGCCTGTCATGCAATCATGCGTTCCGAGCTCAAGGAACATGGCGGACGTAAGGGCAAGTGGGTTGCTGGCAGTCCTCAACCAGGGAAGTATCGCGATTTTCTCTTCGACAACGTCGTGACCGACGCAGGAAGTAAGCAGACCGCTCTGAGCCATCTGATCGAAGATGGATGGCGGTCAGACCAGATCGACACGATGGTCTTCGTCGATCGTCAGCAAGGCGGACTGACAAATATGGAACAGTTGGGGTTCCGTCGGGTCCACGCATGCTACTTCCTGCTCGACATGACGTTTGCGTTTCGCGAACTCGGGCTCTGGCCAGCAGATGCGGTTGAGCGGGTCGAAGAAGAGATTGCTGCTCATCAACTCGCCAAGTAGCCTTTGTAATGCGCGTCCTCGCCCCCACCCAGGGCGAGGCGCTTTCTTTTTTTCACTATCCGCGCTACAAGTGTCTTGTGCCTACTCGTAAAATCATCGCCGTTGTGGGCCCCACCAGCTCGGGCAAAAGTGCCTTGGGCATTTACCTTGCGCAAAAGCTCGGCGGCGAGGTTATATCCGCCGACTCGCGGCAGGTGTACAAAGGGCTCGACATCGGCACCGGCAAAGTAACGAAGAAAGAAATGGCGGGTGTCCCTCACCACCTGCTTGATGTCGCATCGTCCAAGAAAGTCTTTACCGCCGATGATTTTGTAAAGAAAGCGGAGCGGGTAATAAATACTTCGATATATCGAAGTATTTTGCCTATTATAGTTGGCGGCACGGGGTTTTATGTAGACGCGCTGCTCGGAAGGCTCGTGATCCCGAATGTGCCTCCCAATCCTGCCCTGCGCGCCAGGTTAGAAAAAAAGAATATTGAAGAGCTTTATACTATGCTGAAGAAAAAAGACTTTGCGCGGGCAAAGACAATAGAACCTAAACACAAACGGCGTATTATACGAGCAATTGAAATTGCCACGGCGCTTGGGAAAAACCCCACGCCCGCTAAAAATGAGAAGTATGAGGTGCTCTGGCTCGGTCTCTCCCCCGCCCCTGCTAAACTAAAATCAAATATTCATAAGCGCCTTCTGGCACGGATGAAGCAAGGCATGATTGCCGAGGCAAAGCGGCTACACGCGCAAGGTCTCTCCTACAAGCGCATGGAAGAACTGGGCTTAGAGTATCGGGCGCTTGCGCGGCACCTCCAGGGTAAAACTACCCGGGCAGAAATGTTGGCCAAACTTGAGCGCGAAATAAATAAGTACGCCAAGCGGCAAATGCGCTGGTTTAAGCGCAACAAAGATATCCGCTGGGTCGGAGACAAAGCGGAGGCTCTAAAGCTGAGCGAGGCATTTTTACAGGGTCGCATTCGTAGAGTATCTTTATAAAGTGATAGTCTTTGTTTTTCTTGCACTTGGTTATACAACAGTAATAGTGCTTGGTTTGCTTTGGTTTTATGACACATTTTGGGGCGGAGAAGACTTTGCAACGTCAGAACATGCCATTCAAAAGATCAGCGAGATAGTTTCTGCCAAAAAGTCAGATGGACTTTTGTACGACCTTGGAAGTAGTCGTGGACATGTTGTATTCAGTCTGCTGAAAAGAGTCCCTAACTTACAGACTGTTGGAATAGACAATAGTTACTTAAGAGTTTGGAGTGCAAGATTATTGAGCTTCTTTTATGACGGTAATCCCATATTTAAAAAAGGAGATTTCTTTAATACAGATATCTCTCGAGCCGACTTTGTATATCTCTATGTTCCAAGAGAACTGCTCCCTACCCTGGCACTAAAGCTGAAAAAAGAACTTAAACCTGGAGCACAAATAATTACATACCGTATTACATTTTCTGACTGGAAACCTGAGCAAGTCTTTTTAGTAGATTCTAAAGATCCTGAAAAAGAAAACGTATACGTCTATTCGAGCGGGCGATGAGGGAATCGAACCCCCAATAGTGGTTTTGGAGACCACTGTTATACCATTTAACTAATCGCCCTGTGGCGACAGTGTATCTTATTTTTTCGCTTCTTTAAAGACGACGTGCTTGCGGAGCTTTTTGCTGTACTTTTTGAGCTCAATCTTGCGCGTAACAAGCTTCTTGTTTTTGGTAGTCCAATATACCTCGCCCGTCGGCGCATGCTTTAAAATGATGAGGCTATCCTGCGACATAGGGTTAAAACTATATACCACCTACCGCAAGAGGTCAAATGACGTCCCGTTCCAGAGTGCGACGGTAGTCCCCTCCTCATAGCTGGACCCGTTCCATATGTATCTAACTATTCGAGTCAAATAGCCCGTGTCTCCATGTACTGACAAAAGTAAATCACTGTAACTGTTGGTCTTTGTGGAAAGGATCCCTACCCACTCATAGGTAAGCGTGGTAAATATGAGCTGCCACTTTGTACCATTTTTTTTGTGAATATCCACGGGGCAGCCGGCTGTTCCACAATAACCCGGCATATCGAGGCGTACGAACGCCTCTGTCGTGCCGTCTCCGTCGAGGTCCTGTAGAGCCACACCAATTATAGGTTCCGGTGCCGTGGGGTAGAACTTTTTGTAGTCTTCAAACTCTACTTTATAAAGTGCGTATAAGTCTCCGCTTCCGCCCGTCGAGGTGGCTACGTTGGAAAATGCAAGGCGCTTCGCTCCAAGCGTTGCAAACACCGACGCATAAGACATATCCGGATCGATTTCAGCTCCTTGTGAGGACACTGGCACCGTTACCGTTTGAGTGTAGTCCGGGTTGGTGGAAATTGACTGGTTTTGCCCCCCAAGCTCTACCGGTGTGTTATCGCTTTCCTGCAGCAGGTACCAAACTCCCACTCCTCCTAACCCGAGAAGGGCCACCACTGCTATCAAAATACTGAGAGTTTTTATCTGCATATGTTATTGCAAAATTATACTCCTCGCGTTTGCCACGTTAGGTACGTACGAACGGGTTTCGGCGTAGCCCGAGTTTGCCGTACACTGCCACCAGGTTTGGCCCGGACAGTCGAAGCTTCGGTTATTTGCTCTGGGGCCTCCATTGTACGCTGCTATCGTGTTGGTACTTCTGCCAAACTGGCCTTCCATTTGAGTTAAATATTTAACGCCAAGCGTCATGTTGTAGACAGGATCTTTCAAACGAGCGGTGATTTCCGAGTTCGACAGCCCCGCAAGAGACGAGTCGAGCCCCCTTGCAGTGTCAGGGCATACCTGCATTAACCCGACACAGCGGGCAGGGCTCACCGCCCCCGCGTTGCCGTTAGACTCAATCGCCATCACTGCTTGTGCCATTTCACAGTCACTGTAACCCTGCTGTCTGCAAATGGTCTGCAGTTGTGCGGCATACTGGTTAGTGCCTTGTATTTTTGCCTCAAGCTGGGCGACAGAGAAGATGCGTGCGTTCGGGTCGGTGGTGAGCGGCCCGGTTAAGCCTGCGGTCGTGGACACGATAGTGGGTTCGACTTGGTCGCAAGCTTCTTGAAATTGACATGAAGAATTAACACAGACTTGCTGCATCTGGTTGTACTTGTATCCATTGGGACATGTGACTTGTATGACACTGCCTGGTGACGACCCTGAGGGGGCCGAAATGGCTTTAATTGGAAGAGGGGTGGTTGGAATAACCTCGCCAAGAAGATCACTCAAACTTGCGTTTCTTAAGCGCTCTTCCCTGCTGCACTGGAGTTCGTTCCAGCTACCTCCTATCCAAAAGTCCTGGTCAAACACGACGCTCAGCAGAGTCTGCACAACAAGGTAGGCTGAAATCGCGATTAAAAAGCCGATGAGTACACTTTTAAATATCTTATGTGCCTTGCTTATCTGAGTGGGGTTTGAGCCTCCGGTCACATAGAGAAACCCGGCATAGGCAAACATTGCCGCCGCGACTGAGACTGAAAGTCCGATAAGGAAGTTGATAATGTTCTGCATCAACTGCCCCAGGCTGCATAGATCGCAACCTGTAGTTGTTCTTATGTATTCGCTGTAAGCGGGAGTATTCTGTTCTGGTATCGGCCCTTCCCACACTCCACAAGGGACTAACCCCTGCGCGTCCGCAATCAGAGGAATGGAGAGCCACAACAATGCAGCTACAAAAAAGAGCAAAGCACGCTGCTTTTGCATGGTTTTATTGTAGCACCTAATTTTTATACAAGTGCGCCGGGTAGGATTCGAACCTACGTAGCCACAAGGGCGCTTGGTTTACAGCCAAGTGCGATTGACCGCTCCGCCACCGACGCAAGAACCTCCTTACTTTACACCGTTTAGCTGCAATTGTCAGCGCTCAAAAATTTTCGGCAATCGCCGGAGCTTTTTGCGTATGAGGCTGCTCCCATAAGTCCCATAGATGCTTGGCCACATGCACCGGCGTGCCATAGAGAGGTTCCAAGTGCAGGTCTATCCATGGCAGCGAGTTTGCCTCGATTATTCCCCACATTTGGGATTGAGGGCTCTCTTTCGGATTTTGAATAATCAAATCAAATCCGACCACCGGAAGCTTCGTAAGCCTGGCTGCGCGCTCTATCTCTTTTTTAAGCTCGGGGTGTATGTCGGTACCGTGTTCCCACGTCCTGCCGCCGGACAAACGACCTGCCCAGTAAACCAGCGGGAGCATCTTGCCCTTCTCTAACACGCTATCTAGCGTATAACCGCGCCGCTCAACATAGCACTCGTGCAGAGGAGTAATCTCTATATCTTCAACCCGCACAGGTTTGTTTTTATTTTCCCTCTCGACGAGCTCACGGACGGTCGAGCTGCCGTCGCCCACGACCGTCGGATATTTAGACTCTAAAAACCCGATCATCTGGCCGTTGACGCAGGTGGCGCGGCCGACATTTCCCTCCAGATGCTGCTCGATAGCTACCCAATGGCAAAGTTTTTTAGCGGACGCAAATGCCTTTACGAGCTCTGCGGAAGTTGAAACATGAGGAAAGGTATGCCGTCCGTTTGAGCCGGTACGCGGCTTAACACACGCGGTACCTAACTGTTTGAGCGCGGCGCTCGCCTGGTGCAGAGTTGAGACACTGAAAGAGAGGGGTGCGGCAACTCCTGCCTCTTTAAACTTCTGCTTTAACAGATGTTTGTCGTCGGCCCACAGCGTTCCTGCGCGGTATATGGGTGGTATGGGTAGGCTGTAAAAAATGCGCATCATGCCGAAAATATTGGCCTCAAAAAACTCGGTGGGGATTCCAAATACAAAAAACTGCTGCATGGGGATGCCGCGCAGCCGTGCCTCTTGCCATACTGCGCGTGAGCGCTTGGTGCACGCCTGCTCTAAATCGTCATTACGAGACACAACGTGTAAGAACTCTGCCGCCCGAAACAAAGGCGGCAACACCGGCGCCACCAGACGGGCAAAGCCGCGCGAGCATGCAGAGAAAAAAGCGGAAAGCCGTGTAGGAGCCCCAAGCGAGCTTATGCCGATTTCAAGCGTACTGCTCACCCATACAGACCAATGGTCGGCTGAGACCGCGCCGCACTCAGAGCAGTATTTTTGGATGCCCTTTCCTACAGTGAGTTGCACCTGGTTATGGTACTACGAACAAAGCCCCCGAGGGGGCTTTTAACCTTAAGTGTGTCCTCCGCCGAGCAACATAGAAAAGAGAGTTAATCTGATACCCTTTAATTATGCCACGCGCTACCCTTCCCCACTTACCCACTGGGGATAGTGACTTTTTGGCACGAGGTTTTATGGAGAAAGTCCCGGCCAGTACTCGACAAAACGGGATTTTTACTTTACTTTAAGCAACTAGTTACTTGGCCCGGCCACTCCTAGTGGCGCACAATCGAGGAGTTCTTTGATGAAGCCCTTTATTAAGGATCTGCGTAGAGCTACGCTTAAAGGAGCGGGAATGACCAGCTTTGACGTCCTGACTGTCGGGGAAAGGGTCGGCATACTCGGCGACCGGCGCTACGGCATCAAGCGCAAGCCGGCCTCTACCCCCGATGAGTGGGGGCCCAAAGGAAAATTCTATGTGGCAATGAACACGCCGGTCATGCCTGCCGAACACCCTGTCTACAACACTGGTTTGGCCGGTCCGGACGGCATGAGCCAGCTCGACTTCGACTACCTCACGGAGCTTGCGACCAGGATCGGCGTTGAAGGACCGCTCGCCGTGCTCGACACCAAGGGCAAGTTTAACCTCACTGACGACAAGGAGCCGTATGTGTCGTTTCTCAACCTTGCATCGGTGCAGGCCCTCGACGAGTGGCTTGGGCATGAAATCAATCCTGCTCGCTTTCGCATGAACGTGTGGTTGGGCGATCTCGACCCGTTTGCCGAGCTCATGTGGGTCAACGGCTACCCGGGAACCTACGAATTCCAGCTCGGCGAAGTCCGCTTCCGCGTCGAAGACGTCTGCGAACGGTGCAGGGCAACGGAGGCCAACCCGGAGACCGGTGTCTACGACCTCCCCATCCTCGCCGCGCTTGAGAAGATGATGAAAGAGCGCGGCTACGCCGGTTCTCCGAAACGCAAGAAGTTCGAGGTGATGGGTGTTCTCGCTCGCCCTCTCAACTCCGGCAAAATCAAAAAGGGAGACAGTCTGACCTTCCTTTAGTCACGGCTGCCAGAACTCCCCGCCGTTCACTTACGAAGTACGCCCACTCGGCCTTCTTGAGTGGGCGGCTTTTTCTTTTTGGCACGGGGCTTTACGCCCCTATTTTCTCTTCGGTGAGCATAGCGGCTGGGACTTTGACTCCCCTGCCCTTGCCGGTTTTTTTGACGTCAAAGACGAACTCGCCGTTTTTGTGGCCCACCGAAACAGAGCCGCCGGAAAGTACGCCTCGAGAGACCATTAGGCTCGCTACTTTGGTCAAAATTTTATCCTGTATTAAGCGGCGCAGGGGGCGCGCACCGTAGTGCGGGTTGTAACCCTCTTTTGACAAGTACTCATACACCTCCGGAGCGATATTGAGCGTAATTTCTTTTTGCGCCAGACGCTCCACCACTTCTTTAACCTGAATGTTCACTATTTCTTTGATTGCCACAGGCGAAAGGATGTTGAAGATGATGATCTCGTCTATGCGGTTGAGGAACTCGGGGCGGAAGTAGTCTTTAAGCGCGTTCTGCACCTTCTCCTTCGCCATGATGTAGTTTTGTGCGTCGCTAGAACCTGCAACCGCAAAGCCAATCTGCTCCATCTTGTCGATGTAGGTCGCGCCGATATTGGAGGTCATTATGATGACGGTGTTGCGGAAGTTGACCTTGCGCCCCTTGGCGTCGGTCAAGTAGCCGTTGTCCAAGACCTGCAAGAGGATGTTAAACACCTCCGGATGCGCTTTCTCGATTTCGTCGAATAGGAGCACGGCATACGGGCGGTGGCGCACAAGCTCGGTTAGTGCCCCGCCCTCTTCGTGGCCTACATAGCCGGGGGGGGCGCCGATGATTTTTGAAACACTGTGCTTTTCCATGTACTCCGACATATCAACGCGTATAAGCGCTTTTTCGTCGTCAAACATGAACTGCGCCAAGGCGCGCGTAAGCTCGGTTTTGCCGACACCTGTGGGCCCCAAGAACATAAATGAAGCTATGGGGCGGTTAGGGTCGGCAATGCCCGCGCGGCTGCGCTTAACCGCATCCGCTACTTTTTGCACTGCTTCTTCCTGGCCGACCACACGCTGTTTGAGCTCGGTCTCGATGCGCATCAAACGCGCCGCCTCCTCCTCGAGCATTCGAGAAACGGGGATGCCCGTCCACTTGGCGACAATTGAAGCAATGTCCGCGCTGGCTATCTCCTCCTTGAGGAGGCGGCGTGAGCTCTGGAGCTTTTTGAGCTTCTTTGTCTTTTGTTCAAGCTCTCTTTCAAGCGAAGGGATTTCTCCGTAGCGGATTTCCGCCGCGCGAGACAGGTCTACCGCGGCTTCGGCAGAGTCAGCTTCCAGGCGCAGGCTTTCAAGCTCTTTCTTGATTGACTTGATGTCGGAGAGTATCTGCTTCTCGTTTTTCCAGCGCAGCTCAATCTCACTTGTCTTCTCTTTTAGCTCGGCTATCTCGCGCTCAATTTCCTTTACACGGCTTTTAACCGTCTTACTGCCGTCGGCACTCTCGGCCTCCTTGCGCAGAGCTTCTTTCTCAACCTCCAGGCGCATAATCCTGCGGTGCGCGTCTTCGAGCATCGGCGGTTTGTTTTCTAGGCTTATGCGTAGTGCTGAGGACGCCTCGTCAATGAGGTCTATCGCTTTGTCAGGGAGAAAACGATCCGGAATATAGCGGGCAGAGAGTTCTACCGCCGCCACGATGGCGTCGTCGGTGATGCGCACGCCATGAAAGAGCTCGTACTTCTCTTTAAGGCCACGCAAAATCGAGATGGCGTCGTCTGTTGTCGGCTCGAGCACATACACCGGTTGGAAACGGCGCTGAAACGCCGGGTCTCGTTCGATGTGCTTTTGATACTCCTTAAGAGTCGTGGCACCTATGAGGTGCAGATCGCCCCGCGCCAGCGCGGGTTTGAGCATGTTGCTTGCGTCCATAGCGCCCTCTGCGGCGCCCGCGCCTATCATCGTGTGTATCTCGTCGACAAAGAGAATGATCTTCCCTTCCGAGCGCTCAATCTCTTTTATGATGGCTTTGAGGCGCTCCTCAAACTCACCGCGGTACTTGGTACCTGCAATAAGGGCGCCCAGGTCGAGCGACACCAAGTCTTTGTCCTTGAGACTCTCCGGACAGTCGCCCATCGCAATGCGCGTAGCAAGCCCCTCGGCGATAGCCGTCTTACCGACTCCCGCCTCGCCTATCAAAATCGGATTATTTTTTGTGCGGCGCGAGAGTATCTGAATAACACGCTTAATCTCCTCGTCGCGACCTATAACCGGATCGAGCTTGTTCTCCGTTGCCATTTTAGTCAAAGAGCGCGTGTACTTGGGCAGCGCGCGGAACTTCTTCCCCTCTCCGCTTGCCGGCTTGGCTGAGCGTAGCTCTGTAAGTGCGCGCACGGTTGCTTCGCGGGTAATCCGGAAGCGCGCCAAAATCTCGCGCACGCTGCCCGCAACGTCAAAGAGCGATATAAAAAGGTGTTCGGTCGAGACAAACTCGTCGTGGAGTTCGGTCGCGACTTTTGCCGAACGCTCGAGCGCCTGCACAAGGTCGGGTGTGAGATACAACTGGTATGAGGGAGAAAGCACTGAGCTTGCCTGCCCGCCTTCCAAACTCTCAAGTACGGTGTCAGTCAAAAGGATGACGTCAACGTCGAGCTTGTCGAGTACGGAGGCTACTAATGACTCTTCTTGCAACAAAAGAGCCCCCAGGAGGTGCAGGGGTGATACTTGGTTCTGGCCGCGCTCTACCGCAAGCTCATGAGCGCGGCGCACGGCCTCTTTGGCCTTAGTGGTGAAATGGTTGAATGGGGGCATATATCCTATATCACGAACTGGAGACGGTATTTATTACAGTGGCGGGCGCAGAGGGCATTGTAATAATAGTGTACGAATCATTATTAGGACTTAATGAAGGCGTTGCGATGCCTACAACTTCGCCGAAGATGGTGAGTAGCACCGAGCCCGGCGTTGCCGAGGCCACACTTGCCTCAACTACCTGCCGGTCGCCTTCTGCCGCGGGCAGGGCCGCAATAACACCCTGGCTCACGGTGTCACTTCCGCTTCCACTGATGCGGAGCACCGTCTGGCCAAGAGTAAGCTTTGCTGGGTCGGTCAAGGTCGCTTGCACGAAGCCTGTCGAGGTACCTACGTTCACGTCTATAAACACGGCTGCCGTTGCAGCATTGTCGTCCCGCACCGTAAGTGCAACCCGCTCGCCCGAGTAGAGTATCGCCTCAAGGTTACGGTTCTCTGCCGCAGCAAGCGCCGCACGGTCGGTAACGGCAAGACCCCGTTGGTCTAAGATGACACCACGCGCCAATACTTCGCCCTCACCCTCTCGCACAATGCGTATGACGCTCTTTTGCACGGTGGCAATAGACTGAGGCACCAGCTCGTCTTGCTGAATCACGACTGTTTTTTCGGTCGTGGCAGTGGCCGCACCTTGTGTGTCGGGCACTACCGTCTCGACAGTCCTTTCAACGATCTGATTAATGACCCTCGTTACTCCCTCCGGCGCCTGGTCCATAAGGGAAACGGTGACAATCCCTGTCGCAATGGATGTGACAAACGACACCAAAAGGGTGAGGAGCAGTATTTGATGTTTTGTCAGCTGTTCTAGGTCCATTGCGAGGATTGTTACATATTAGTGTACCACATTTCGGTATCGGTCGGCAACTTTTTTGAGTGCGATCGCGATCGCACGCGCATCGCGCAGACGCGCGTCCGGAAGGAGCGTTATCCGGACCGCCTCTCTCGTTGCCTGCTCCCCTGCCCCTATAGCCTGCAGTACAGGTGAAGGCTCTTCGTCAGCCGTACTGCATGCCGAGCGCGTGGAGACGGCAACTCCTTTGGCATCGAGTGCCACTGTGGCCATCTGTCCGTCGAGTCCGGGGACCGAAATGTTAAGGTTGTTGGCAACTCGAGCATCCGAAGGCCTCGCCTTGCCACCACGTGGCAAGGCGAGGCCTTGACATGCTGGGCCGTTGAGCACTGCGCCGGGCAGTAGTGTTTGTATCTCGCTCCAAAGATAATCCCGCACTTCCGCAACTTGCGCCGCACGTTCGTCCACACCCTCCTGAGCATTCGCGAGCGCTTCGGCAAGCGCACCGGCAAGTACCGCATTTTCTGTCCCGCTGCGCAGCCCTCGCTCCTGTCCGCCGCCAAAAAGCAGCGGCTCAAGCTCTGTGCCGCGACGCACATACAGCAAGCCACTGCCCTTTGGCCCCATCATTTTTTGCGCATCAAGCGTCATCAGGTCGATTCCTAACTTTTCTACATTGAGCGGCAGCCACAAAGGCGCCTGCGATGCATCGGTGTGGAAGTAAAGCGGGAGTTTCGCCACTCTAGTCTTACGGACATGTCTTATCTCCTTAGCTATGTCTCGTACTGGTTGAATCGTTCCTATTTCGCTATTTACCATCTGCACCGAAACAAATACGGTCTCATCGTTTACCGCTTCGCGCACATCTTTCGGATTGACCTTCCCCTCTTTGTCCACCGGCAGGTAGGTTATGTAGAGCCCATCGCGCTCAAGCGCTTTGAGCGGCTCCAGAACGGAAGGATGTTCTATCGGCGCTGTTACGGCATTAAGCTCGCCATGTTCGTGTAAGCCCTGGCGCAGCGCGCCAAAAATCGCGAGGTTGTTCGCCTCGGTGCCGCCTGAAGTAAAAATAATTTCGTCCGCATGCGCGCCAACTGCATGGGCGGCGCGCATGCGCGCGCTCTCCAGCTCCTTTTTTGCGGCAACGGCTTCCCTGTGGAGCCCGCCAGGGTTGGCAAAAAGCTTTTCAAGCCGGTGCATTTCTTTTTGTACGCTGCGCGAGAGCGGCGTTGCCGCCGCCGCGTCGGCGTAAATGCGTTTTTTCCAAAACTTCATAAATAAGCAATTTAAGTATATACTGCACCGCAAGACCTTCACGTCCAACATATGACTGCAGATAAGGCCATAGGGGGCTTGCGCCCTCCCGTCGTTGCAATCGTGGGCCACATCGACCACGGCAAATCTACCCTGCTCGACTATATCCGCAAAACGAACGTCGCGCTCGCTGAGGCTGGCGGTATTACCCAGCATCTCTCCGCCTACGAGGCCATGCACCTGCCTGCGCAGGCAGGCAAAAACGAGGAACCTCGTAAGATCACCTTTCTCGATACGCCGGGGCACGAAGCATTTACCGCAATGCGCTCACGAGGGCTCGAAGTTGCGGATGTGGCAATACTCGTTGTTTCGGCGGAAGACGGCGTAAAGCCGCAGACGCTTGAAGCACTTAAGCTTATCGAGGGCGTTAAAATCCCCTACATCGTCGCACTCACTAAGATAGACAAGCCAAGCGCCAATATTGAAAAAGCAAAAGCGAGCCTGCTTGAAAACGGCGTGTACTTAGAAGGTATGGGCGGCGAAGTACCGTATGTTGGCGTTTCCGGCAAGTCGGGGATTGGCGTGCCCGAACTTCTCGATTTGATTTTACTCGCGGCCGAGCTGGAGGGACTTCAGGCCGACCCTTCCCTCCCCGGGACTGGCGTCGTTATTGAGGCGCACATCGACAACAAGCGCGGCGCCACCGCAACGCTTATCGTAGAGAACGGCACGGTTGAGGCGGGAGAGTTTGTCGTGGCCGGAGAGGCCTTTGCACCGACACGGATTATGGAAGACTTTGCCAGCCGGCCGGTAAAGCACGGCTTGCCCGGCACTCCGGTCCGGATTATCGGCTTTTCTGCGCTGCCGCAGGTGGGCGCGCAGTTTACCACCGTGGAAACTAAACGCGATGCGGAGGAAATGGTAGCCGAAGCCCTTCGACACGCTCAGGGTAAACGCGACGCAAGCAGTGCGCCGGTAAAAAAAGAGCTTAAAGCAGAGACAGAGGAACGTGTCGAAGAAGAGGCGGCTCCGGAAGTGACAATACTTCCTATAGTTATCAAAACCGACGTTGCGGGCGTCGGAGACGCTGTGATACATGAGCTAGCAAAACTCCCCAAACACGAGCGGCTTGAGATCAGGGTAGTCTCACAAGGCGTGGGACCCATAACCGAAGGCGACGTGCGTTTTGTCGGGAGCGGAAAGACGCCGGGCATTGTTATAGGCTTTAACGTAAAGGTTGAAAGAATAGCCCACGACTTGGCAGAGCGCCAAGGGGTTACCATTGAGGTCTTTGACGTAATCTACAAACTAGCCGAGTGGCTGCAGACGCAGCTGGAGAAGCGCCGGCCCAGAGAGCGCGTGGAGGAAAAAACGGGTAGCGCTAAAGTGTTAAAGCTTTTTGGCGAGGCTAAAGGCAAAGTCGTTTTGGGAGGAAAGGTTGAGGAAGGAGAGCTTACCGAAGGTTCGGAGGTTAAAGTGATGCGCCGCGACTTGGAGCTAGGAGTGGGAACCATCACTTCCCTGCAGTCACATAAAAAGCAGGTTAAAAAGGTTGAAGCCGGGGCCGAGTTTGGCGCGCAGGTTAAAACAAGTGCGGACCCGGCGCCCGGCGACCGGCTCGAGATATTTACCGTCACGCTTAAGTAACATGCAGGAAAACAGGAATGAGCGAAAGCGGGAAGCCCTGCGCGAAGTTGCAGCAGAGTTTCTCTCGCGCGAGGCGGGCCGGCAGTCGCTTATAACCGTAACGCGTACGCAACTTAGCGAGGACGGCAAGCGCGGCACAATATACATCACCGTGCTCCCAGAGACGGCCGAAGAGAACGCTTTAGACTTCTGCCTTCGCAACCGCACCGAGCTTAGCAACTTTTTTAAGAAACGAGTTAAAGGCGCGCTCCCGCCGCATGTGGAGTTTGCTATCGACAAGGGAGAAAAGAACCGCCAGCGGTTAGACGAATTGTCCTAATATAATTTGGAGGCCACGGCGGGAATCGCACCCGCGTATAAGGGATTTGCAGTCCCTTGCCTTACTACTTGGCGACGTGGCCGTGTTTTTAAATCTAGCATTTGGTGGTAAAAATAGGAAACGCCCGGGTGGCGGAATCGGTATACGCGCTCGACTTAAGATCGAGTTCCGTAAGGAATGTGAGTTCGAGTCTCACCCCGGGCACTATCAAAAAAAGAAAATTTGTTGTATTTTATTTGTATTCCGCCCATAGCTCAGTTGGTAGAGCAGCTCCCTCTTAAGGAGACGGTCCGAGGTTCGAATCCTCGTGGGCGGACCCGCAAAATGCTGGGGTGGCGGAATTGGTATACGCGCCAGTCTTAGGAACTGGTGCCGCAAGGCTTGGAGGTTCGAGTCCTCTCCCCAGCACAAAAGTCCTCATTTCACCCTTGTTTTGCAAGGTTTTTTTGCTTGACAAAACCGTATAAAATGATATAATAACAAACGGACTAGCGGCCTCTGTAGCCGCGTGAAAAATCTGAACCTTGAGAGGTAAGCAAATGTCAGACACTACAATCGTCCCTCCTGCGACGGAGCCCCCTGCGTGGGTGCAGATGGAACAACAAGTCGAAGAAGCTACCAGGAGCAAGTTGAGTCTTCTTGCAGGAATACTTATCTCGTATTTGCTGGTGGCTCCGTTTGTCGACTTCCTGCTAGTCAACTGGTGGTTCTTCAGACTTCTCGGTCTGGACGACGCCTTCACAGCCCACATCGTCTTCAACTTGACGGTGGGGGGTCTCTATCTCGTGTGGGGGCTCGAAGACATCCCAGTCGGCTCTCGCGGAGCCCTTCTTCTGCTTGGGCAGCGTTTACTACGTAGCGGGAGTGGCTTGAGTGAAGGGTATCAGTGGATACCCAAGCCATTCATGTCGATTCGACCTGTGGACTGCAAACCTAAGTCAGTCGACATCAGCGATGAGGAAGGAGCCTATGCCAAAGACGGTCCGCTGATGGCTACCAACGGCTTCCAGCGGTACCGTGTGTTTGACCCCTATCGATTCCTCGGGGTTGACGACGTTATTCCCTCACTGGAACGTCTGGCTCGCCAATCAGTTCGTATCGAGATGAAGGGAAAGAAAGCCCTGGAAGCTCGCAATGCTGACAAAAAAGACTTCTCGGATCAAGTCGCAACAACACTCCATGCTCAACTTGATGCCAACGGCAATCCTAACGGGGTCCGCTGGGGCATCAGAACAGGCGTCACAGTCATCGACGACATCTGGGCAGTCGACCCGAAACTCGAAGCCGCCTGGACGGCAAAAGTTCGAGAAGAAGCGGAAGGAAAAGCGGAGAAGGTCCAGACTAAACGTCGTCTCGAGCAGGTCGACATGTACATCGACAAGAAAGTAGATCCTGACTTGGCGGTGGTGGCGGCTCAAACTGATGTCGAGAAGCCGGGTGCCCGGGTCAACACAGTCAGCATTCCGGGCCTCTCCAAGGCCTTTGAAGCCATAGCCAAGGCCCTTGAGAACGGTCTCAAGAACTTGGGTACAGGGAGGGGTGAGCGATGAACAAATGGCGCATTGGCGGTTGGATAGCTGGCATCGGAATAATGATGCTTGTTGTCGTCAGCATCATTCACTGGGTTGGTGGCCCTCCAGCTACGCAATTGGCCGGCACTCCACCCGCCGGCCAGTACACCTCGTCGCCCCCTGTGGCAAAGGCGAACATGGTGGATCTCGACTTAGAGTGCTACCGGCCATGGCACGATCAGCCTATCAGTGGGGACCCCAAGAAACCCACTCGCATTAACCCCAGAGGCAACTGCGACTGGACGGTCAAGACGCCTGGCAAGTGTGTAATGGCCAAGCGTACTGACCGGGTCGGAGACAATGCGTGGTATGGCCCTATCTGCGACTACGAGATTGTCGGTGTGGAGCGAGTTGAAGCTCCGCTTGATGTGGAGTGGATCTACGCAGCAGACGAAAAAGGAAAGCCCGTTGAAGGCTTTACTGCTCTGGCACGGCTTCGGTCGAACTGATCTTTACGAAATAATGGGCGCGACGGGTTTCTCAACCCGCCGCGCTCTTCTTCTTTTATATTTATCGTATGCCCTTTAACTCTACGTTCGCTCCCACGGCGTTGATTATGATAAGCACTATTGCAGAGGCTATAACCATGACGAACATCCCAACCATACCCCAGAGCATGTGTTTTTTACCACGCTCCCTGGCATCGGTTTCGGCATTAAGGCCGTAGAGAAACTCCACCAGCCCAAAGACAAATATCAAAAGCCCGACGGCAAAAACCAGAAGCATTATCGGGTCTATGACGTAGTCGACAACGAGCCTGCGGAGATCTACGAGATCATCCCTCATGAGAGCTGTTATCTGGGTGTATTAGGTGCCTGTAGATTTTGTTCAGCGTCCCGGTTGGATTGGATATTAAGCACGCCTTGTGCAAGGCGGATAATGCCCCACACCGACACCATCACGAAGAGGCCTACCAAGCCGGCAATCATAATCTTCTTACCCGTCTCTGCCTCCGGCTTGCGTATGTACTGAACCAAACCCCAAAAAAATACTATGAGACCGAATGCTATGAGGATAGGAATGACATTATCGAGAAGATCTCGCGTACCCCCCACAAGAGACTGAAAGTAGCCAAAATTGATTGCCCCTGTCCCGCCTTGTGCAGATGCTAGTAAAGGGAACAGGCCGAGTGAACCAGCGATTATGGTCTTTTTCATAAAAAATTTATTATATATCCACTTTAACAGCTGGGGAGTCGAACTCAAGACTGCAGTGTGGATAGTCGCATCTACACTTCGAGTATCTCCACGGTGTTGCCGCGCTCCTCTTCGTAGCGCTCGTTGGTGTAAGGTACTAGCTGCTTAAATATGTTGATGATCCCCCAGATAGAAAAAAGGATAAAAAGTGCCAAAAGGCCCCAACCCATAGCCCTGCGCTCCTCGCTTTTGCCGTGTGCGTCGCCCGCCTTGGCTATGTAGCGCACTACGATTATAAGAAAAAGGACCAGCACCACCCCTCCCAAAGTCGAGACGGTGAGGTCAATAAAATCGACTATCGGGTATACAATATCGTCCCTCAAATTCATATGTCGATGTTAAGCCGCGCCAGCGTCCCCACGATTACCTCAGTGATAAGCCATGCGCCAAAAAAGACGGCAATACCCACCACGGTGTAAAGCAAATTGGTCTTAGCTTTGTCAAGTTCGGTAGGATTGCCGCGCGCCCAGACAAAACGAAAGCCTGCGATAACGATAAAAAGTACCGCTACAGGGAGACCTATGATAAATGTACCATCGAGTATGGCTTTAATAAGTTCAGGAAATGAATCAATATCTCCGAGAGGGTTGGAGAGTTTTACAAAATTGCTATTACTACTGCCGCCACCTATTCCCCCGTCACTCCCACCCCCTAACCCTCCATCCGACCCTCCACCGATGGCCGCTATAGATACGAAAGGAAAGCAGACAAAAGTAACGAAGAGAAAAACAAAAAAAATATATTTTCCTTTCATACTTTATCTCCCTACAAGTTGCCGCAGCCCCTGGGCGGCGGTGTTGACAGCGTTTGCGGGCTCGGCACCGCCGCTTATCACCGATTCTATCATGGCCTGAAAGATGTCATCGGTGGCCTCTGGCTCTGGGTCGAGCCAGCCGCGTGCGATAAGCGCTGCCCCGGCAAACACGCCTGCCGCGGCATTTGCCGAGGTATCAAACACAACATCGCGGCGCACGGGCGGCAGCCCTGTTGCCTGTGCCACCAGTGCGATAGTCTCTGCACTCACAAGCTTTTCCGCAATGATTGCCGCGCCTTCGATATTGCGGGCGGAGCGCGGGATAGCGAGCCCTGTCATCCGACCGAAGGTGGCACTTGAGAGTGCGCCTTCAACCTGCGGCACCTGCGCTACGGAAAAGCGCAGGTTGGGGTTGCGTGCCGCGATAGCGTTAAACTCGCTTACAAAACCGAAGTACAAGGCCACGTCGCCGGCAACAAAAGCGTTGGTGGAAAGAGGGAGGCCCCTGTTCCACGAGTAGGTGGTTTTAGTGGGGTTGGCAAAGTCGGTATAAAACCGCAGCGCCGAAGGCGCATCAGCCGAGCCGCCGCCTGTTGCAGAGCCTAAAACCGGCAAGAGTGCGCCGTCCTCTCCGCGCACGACTACCCGGTCGCCCGCCTGCATAAAGAGAGTTGAGAGTATTTCCTTAGCGTGCGCGACGTTGCTCCACGTGCCAAGTGCCACGGCGCTCTTGGTTATGTTGGAGCGGTCGAGCGCGGTCACCTTGGGCGCCACAGCGAGGAGCTCGTTCCAGTAGCGCGGCGGCTCGCCCAACCCAGCAGTCGCAAGCAAGTCGCGGTTCCAGTACATAACCAGGGGGTCGATAGTAAATGGCAGAGCAAGCTCACCCTGCGTGGTTAAAAACAGCTCGCTCTCGTCGACAAATGAGTTAAGGAAGACGTTTTGCGACACGAGCCGATACGGGATCGTAATGATTTTGTCGGAAAATGAGTGGAGCTTGTCGCTATCTATCAAAAAAAGGTCGGGCCCCGTGCCTGCGGCCATGGCGTTGAGAAGCTCGGTGTCGTAGGTGGCCGGGTTTTTCTCTGTATAGGAAACATCCTGAAATGTTTCGTCGGCGTTTCGGAGCGAGGTCAACACATTGTTCATCATCGTCCCGTCGAGCGTACCCCAGATAACCACCTGTCCGGTGCCGCCACCGCCAAGCACACCACCAAAGGAAGCAAACACGCCAACGCCTATGAGTATAAGTGCGGCGCAGACGCCAAGAACGATGATCTGAAAGGTCGACATCTCGTTTGTTTAATAATGCGCTTGATTAAGACTTTTTCCTAACGACAAATCCCCAATGGTAGAGGCCTGCCGGCACCTCTTCGACATAGGCAAAGCCTTGAGTTTCAAAAAGTGCGCGTGCGGCGGCCGCAGTTATTACGTGGTCTGTATGCGGCCCTAAGCCCCCAAAGGAGCCCGCCCAGTCCACCACAAGCGCGCGGCCGCCGCGCTTTAAGACCCGTTTTATCTCCGCGACACACTCACCCCGGTGCTCAAGCCCAAAAAGCAGGTTTGCTGCAACACAGAAGTCAAAATGGTTCTCCGGCAGGTTGCTGCCCCCCACCGCCTCGACATCGCCGTGGATAACCTCAACGTTGTGCAGGCCCTCTGCGAGGGCTAGCGTTTTAATCCGCGGCAGAAGCTCCCGATGGATATCAACCGCCCACACCACTCCTCCGTCACCAACCTCGCGCGCTAAGGCGCGCGTAAAAAAGCCCGACCCAGCGCCAAAGTCGGCCACAACCATACCCTCGTGCACCTTGGCACTAAGCAGTGTCTTATGCGGGTTGAGGAAAGAGCTCTCGCTCATCGTTTGTATTATAACGCCCTTTTTGTTACCGTGACTGCGGACGAACACGGCCATACATAATGTGTGGCTATCTGAACCGGAGGAAAGTTACATGGAGATGGAACTTAACGCACTGACCGCACTAAGCCCGGTGGACGGGAGGTATCGGCGCCACATCGTAGACCTGGTACCTCACATGAGCGAATATGGCCTTATCCGGGCGCGCCTCGAGGTACTTATCGAGTACCTGATAACGTTTTCTGAACATCGTGATACACCGCTGCGAGCATTTACGCCGACGGAGTACAAGATGCTCAACGAGTTCAAGAAGGTGTCGGTTGAAAATGCCGCCATCATCAATAAAATCGAAACGCAGGGATATAAGGACATCAAGGCAACCAACCACGATGTGGTCGCGGCGATCAAGTATCTGCGCATGGTGCTTCAAGGCACTTCGCTTGGCGATATCGTCGAGTGGGTGCACTTTGGCCGTACCTCGGAGGACGTTAATAACCTTGCCTACGCGCTCATGCTGCGGCGGGCAGCAAGCGTCCTCTTGGCAGAGGTTATTGCGGTGCGGGATGCACTGCGAAGCTTTGCCCTGCAGTATGCCGCACTTCCGATGCTTGGGCGTACTCACGGCCAACCCGCAACCCCAACGACACTCGGCAAAGAATTCAACGTGTTTGCCGAGCGCCTTACGAAGCACATCTTCAAGCTGCGGCAATTCGAACTCTTGGTGAAATGTAATGGGGCGAGCGGCAACTACAGTGCCGACGTGAAAGCGCTCCCCAAGGTCGAGTGGATCAGCTTTACCTACGACTTTGTTCTGCGACTCAACAAAATATCTGCAGAAGAGAGATTGCTGCCCTTCGTCGTGAACGAGGTGACAACGCAAATCGAGCCCCATGACACCTACGCCGAGTTCTTCGGCATCTTCATGCGGATCAACACAATCCTGATCGGACTTTCACAGGATGTATGGCGTTACATCAGCGACGACTGGTTGATGCAAAAAACAGTCGAGGGCGAAGTTGGCTCCTCGGCCATGCCGCAGAAGGTCAACCCGATCGACGACGAGAACGCTGAAGGAAACTTGGGGTTGTCGAACGCGATGTTGGAATTTTTCTGTAGAAAGCTCCCCATCTCGCGCCTGCAGCGGGATCTCTCGGACTCCACGGTTGAGCGTGCGTTTGGGATGGCGCTCGGACACTCCCTCATCGGTTACAAGGCCCTGCTGAAGGGGCTTGGCAAGATCTCGGCCGACCAGGCCAAGATAATCACTGAACTTGAAAATCGTCCTGAAGTGCTCGCGGAGGCCATACAAACCATATTACGTCGCGAAGGCGTAAGCGGTGGATATGACCTCCTCAAGGAGGAAACTCGAGGCAAACCGGTGTCTCTTGCGAGTTTGCACAAAAGGATCGACTCGCTTGATATCCCGGAGGCCGTAAAGGAGGAGTTGCGAGCCTTAAAGCCCTCGAACTTTACGGGGCTTGCCGTGGCGCTGGCGGCCAGGTTCACCGACTAACGAAAAAGGCCCCCCGCGAGACCATCCGCGGGGGCACTCATTTTTTAATATTAGGAGCGGTCGACTACCACCGAAGCTGGCTCGCCAGACTGATTGGTTAGGATATGCGTGCCCCAGAAGGAGTACAGGGAGATGACCACCGCGGCTACCATAACCGCGCCTAAGACATCTTTGTTGGCCCTGACCTTCATCATATATAGAGGTATAACGCACGAGCAAGCTGTTTCTTACAAGAACCCCTAGTTAAAAGAAAAAGAGCGCCCAACTTCAAAGCGCTCAGGTTATCTGCTTCGACCCACCTATTACAGGCTCAAGGGGCCTAGATGGGGTTAGTCGTTGACCTACGTGGCGTACCGGCTTCGGAGGGCTCGGTCGTGGTGGCCAACGTCGAAGCATATGAAAACTGCGCTCTACATTACAGAATAAGTTATTATTCCTTTAATGTCACCAGATGCAGGTGAAAGTGTTTAGGTATCGACTTCTTTTTATAGACCGCCTCTATGACGTAGTCGTAGGTGTCGTTAATGTAAGAATGCTTTATCTCGCGTAACTCTTCTAACTCCTCGGCGGTAAGCTCGTGCTCCGTGATATGCCGCAGAGGTACCACCATGTCGTGCGCTCCAGCCACACGGTCGTAAGGAAAGTCATTTGAGACTATTTTCCAATACGTAAAGGTTTTACGTGCCGTGTCGCGACACAGTGGACAGCCGTTATCGAGGCCCCCTGCTTTAATGTAGTCCTGATATTTTTGCTCGCCTTCCGGCGTCCGTAAGGTAGCCATAACCAGAGCAGTATACCAATAAAAATCCCCGCCCGCGGTCGTGCGCCGCGGGCGGGGATGGGTAAAATCGTCATGGCTGTCGGAACAGCTAGATGAATATTCCCAAAAAGTTGCACCAACTCCCCTTCGGGACCGTGCCGAAACGAGCGTCGTAGTTCTCGTGAGCGTCTTTGTAGTCCTTGCCCACGGAACAACTACTGTTGTCGATATTATAGAGAAGGTATTGACCCTGCTGTCCGTCCTTCAGGGCTTCGCGCAGTTCGTTGAAGTCCTTCTCGACCTCTGGCGGTACTGGTGCTGACATCTTGGTTGCTCCCAGGTTCGATTCCTGCGACACCTTACCACAATACCTCCTCAAAATCTTACCATTTGGCAAGGGTGTCGCATTGCCATGGGCTTATCAATTTCTTAAGTTCTTTACTAGAACAAATATTGAAGCTCCGGTAAAAGCAATATCTGCCAACAGATAGAACCAAATACTTGACGCTACAGATCCACCGGTAACATACACCCTAATGATTAGTAGAAAACTCAGAATGGTGAAGAGTGATAACCCGATCGCGAGAGAAAAAGCAAGAGAAAGGGGCATTTTCTTTCTTCCTAAAAACATGTCCATAGGGCTAGTGTAAAGTTCAGCAAATTCTTCATACTTCTCTCCAAAATTGTTTTTTATCCCTTTCCTTCTATTTCTGATTGCTGTAATTGATAGACCTATAACTGCAATTAGTATAAAAGAGAAAGAAACTATATTCACTATTGAAGAAAAATCGAGAAGTTGAAAATTCATGCAATTCTACAAACAAACGAAAGATGCAATAGCATCGCCGTCGTGGAGTTTCATTATGCGTACGCCTTGGGTGCTGCGGGAGAGTGACGGGATTTCGGCCAAACCGGTGCGTATGACCTGGCCTTTTTTGCTCATTACCACCATCTCATCCTCCCCTACCCCCTCTTCTTTGCTGACCACATGTGCAGCAACAAGCTGGCCGGTCTTAGGAGTCACTTTGATAGTCTTAATGCCACTGCCGCCGCGTTTTTGCACCTTATACTCCTTAACCGGCGTTGTTTTGCCGTAGCCGTTGCGCGAGACAACTAACACCTCCAAGTCCTTCGCACCCTTTGGCACAATGTCAGCGCCGACGATAAAGTCGCCGCTCGAGAGCTTCATACCCCTGACGCCTCCGGCGGCGCGGCCCATGGCGCGCACATCGCTTTCTTTAAATTTAATCGACTGCCCTTTGGCTGAAGAAAGGAAGATTTCATCGCCCTTCTCTACCAGGAGCGCTGCAATTAACTCGTCGCCTTTCTGGAGCTTCATCGCAATAAGTCCACTGCGGCGCACGTCGTGGAAGGCCGTTGCATCCACTTTTTTAGTAATGCCCTGCTTTGTAATCATGTATAGAAACTTCTCCCCCTGCTTCTGATTCTTGCGCATCGGCAGCACACTCGACACTTTTTCTTTGTCGCCCACGGAGAGGAAGTTCACTATGGCTTTGCCCTTGGTCGAGCGTTTGCCCTCCGGTAGGTCGTACATCTTTATCTGATAGGCCTTGCCGAGGTCGGTAAAGAACAGGAGGTCGCTGTGGGTCGAGGTCGTGAGGAAGTTGGTGACGAAGTCTTCTTCTTTGGTATCCAAGTCTATAACGCCGACCCCGCCGCGCTTCTGCCGGCGGAACTCGGTTGGCGCCGTGCGCTTAACATAGCCGCCCTGGGTCAAGACCAGCACCTGTTCCTCGTCGGCAATAAGATCCTCGACGTTGATAATGTCTGCAGCACCCTTCACTACTTTGGTCTCGCGATCGTCGCCATGCTTTTTGGCTGCGTCTGCGATCTCGGTCTTGATAACCCCAAGCATCTTCTTCTCGCTCTTCAAGAGCGCGGCCAACTCTTCAATAAGCGCCTGCACTTCCTTAAGCTCATCTTCAACCTTTTTGCGCTCGAGGTTGGCGAGCTTCTGCAGGCGCATCTCCAAAATAGCGGTCGCCTGCAGCTCGGAGAACTTGAACTTGCTTCTAAGGTTGGCGTGCGCATCCTGCACATCCTTTGACGCGCGAATGGTCTTGATAATCTCGTCTATGTGGTCGAGTGCCTTCTTGAGGCCGAGCAATATATGCTCGCGCGCCTGCGCTTGGCTCAAGTCAAACTGCGTGCGGCGCTTAACCACCTCCTGCCGGTGCTTGATAAACTCCTGCAAAATGCCCTTCAAGGACATGGTCTGCGGCACGCCGTCTACCAGCATCACCATGTTGAAGTGGAAGGTGTCTTCGAGCTGGGTGTGCTTGTAGAGGTAGTTGAGGACCTTCTGCGGCTGGGCGCCTTGCTTCAACTCCACCACAACGCGGATGTCGCGGGTAGACTCGTCGCGCAAGCCTTTAATACCGTCTATTTTTTTGTCGTGCACAAGGTCGGCGATGCGGATCTGCATCTCGGCTTTGTTGACGCGGTAGGGCAAGCTTGTGATGACAATTTGATAGTTGCCTTTCTTGTCTTCGACAATTTCCGCCACGCCGCGTACCACCACCCCGCCCTTGCCGGTGGAGTATGCGTGGAGGAGGTCGCGCTTGTTAAACGCCACAGCGCCTGTCGGAAAGTCGGGCCCCGTTACAAAGTGCATCAGGTCTTCAACGGTTGCTGAAGGATTTTCTATCAAATGCGTAAGCGCGTCTGAAAGCTCGCGCAGGTTGTGCGGCGGGATGTTGGTGGCCATGCCGACCGCGATGCCCAAAGTGCCGTTAAGGAGGATGTTAGGCACCGCAGCGGGCAGCACCGCCGGCTCTTTAAGAGAACCATCGTAGTTAGGGCGCCACTCTACCGTATCTTTTTCCAGGTCGCGCAGCAGCTCCCCTGCCATTGAGCTCATCTTGGCCTCGGTGTAGCGCATGGCGGCCGCTTGGTCGCCGTCTATCGAGCCGAAGTTCCCCTGCCCCAAGACCAGCGGGTAGCGCATGGCAAACTCCTGGGCCATTTTAACCATCGCGTCGTATACGGAAGAGTCGCCGTGCGGGTGGTACTTACCTAAGACCTCGCCTACTACCGTTGCACTCTTGCGGAAGCGCGCGCTCGAGGTAAGCCCCATGCGGTGCATGGCGTAGAGGATGCGGCGGTGCACGGGTTTGAGGCCGTCCCTAACATCGGGAAGCGCACGCGAGGTGATAACCGACATCGCGTAGTCTAAGTACGCCTCGCGCATTTCTGTTGAAATGTTGCGGCCTATAATGCCGCTTCCTCCGTCTGCCCGAGGTTGTTTTTGTTCGTCTGCCATAGGTTACTCCTGCACCGCTTCAAGCGCCGAGGCGGCGTTGCTTGTGCCCTCGTTTACCACTGCGGGCACCGCGCCCCCAAGCCGGACACCAAGCGTAGCAAGCCACGCTATAAACAGCAGGCCGGTCACGATTGCCGCAATGCGCATAGCGACTTGTCGTCGCTCGTGCGGCGTGTGGGTGTCTTGGATGTTTTCTATATATCTGCGCATAGGGTTTATGACTGCAAGACCACTATCTCGTCTTCTTTGCCCTCCAGGTCTTTGCGCTTTACCGTAAGCTTGTCTATCGGTTTAACATCCTCGCCCGCTTCTTTAAGAAAGCGCTTGAGCTGCTCCTCCGTATAGTGCATCGGGATCACCACCTTAGGCTCCAATTGTACCGCAAGCGCGTAGGCTTGGCTGTAGTCTAAAACCCCTTCGCCTCCAATCGGCACAAACAGGATATCAATGTCGTCGAGACCCTCTATAGCTTCTTTCGAGAGCTGGTCGGTGCCAAGTGCGCCTAAAAATGCCAAGTTCATGCCCTCAAGCAAGATACTGTAAATTGTGTTGATACTCTTCTCTCCCCCGTAGGTGCTCTCGGATGCAAAGCCACGCACCGCAACTCCCTTAACCTCATATTCGCCGGGGCCGGTTATTACAAACGGCGCCCGCTCGCCAAAGCCCACTTGCTCAATACCGTTAAAGTCTTCATGGTCCAAGGTTGTGAGCACGATGTCGGAGCCAAACTTCGGGGCTTTAAGCGAAGAGTCTTTAGACGGCGGGTTTATGGCTATAGTGAGGTCACCCTGGGTGACCTTAAAGCACTCGCCGCCGAGGTAGGTTATTACCATAATGTACCCTTAATTATAGCATTATTTGGTACATTTTAAAAGCGTGATAAAGTCTACCGATGCGCCTTTTTTAGGGTGGCAAAAGTTCTACGAGGAGACGGAATGCGATGAAGAAGGATGACAAGAAATTGGATAAACCTTTTCTCGACAAATATCCTCAAAATGTGCGGCGATTTGGGCGGAAAAGGGTTCCAAAACAGATGACCGACCTCACCAAGTCGCCAGACCAGCAGCGGCAAGGTCCGCACCCAAAAGGGGTTATAGGCGAAGGTGATGCCGGATGGGATTTGGAAGAACACGATCCCAAACCTGTTCTCCGTACCTGGTGATCATTTTTCGACATGTCCGTGGCTCGCGCGCTTGCGCGAGCCTTTTGTTCTCCGCGGCGGTTTTCTTATTTATAGAATATTGACCAAAAAACTAACTGGTAGTACAAACTAGTTAGACACTGTTTAAAAGGTCGATGCTCGGAAAACCCAAGCCCATAAGCTAGGTAATCGTCGGCCAGATTTCTACAACGCCTACCCTGGTGCATTCAGGATGCCAATGTAGAAAGGGGCGTGGTCCTAAATTAAGAATTGTCTACCCGCGCGATGCACCGCGCGGGCTTTTCTTTTTTAGAAATATCGTGTATAGTCCCTAGCAATAAAGGGTTTCTACCTTTTATTAGCACGCACAGGAGTAAACCCCGCAGGGGCCCCTGACGTAAAACTAAATAACTATGGTTACAAAAGAACTCATTGTTGAGGCCGAGGCACCTGTATCTTTGATGCAGGGTTTTGCCTTGCGCGCGCCCGAGCCGCCTAAAGAGGGCGACATTGTCGAGGGCAAGGTTATCGCTCTTGACCGCGCGCGGCTTTACATCAACCTCCCCCCATTCGGTACCGGCATCATCTTTGGCCGCGAGTACATGAACGCCCGCGAGGTCATCAAGCGCACCAACCTTGGCGACGTTATCGCCGCAAAAGTAATTTCAACCACGAGCAAAGAGGGCTACATCGAGCTCAGCCTCAAAGAGGCGCGCCAGGCTATAGTGTGGGCTGAAGCCGAAGAGGCGGTTAAAGACAAGCGCCAGCTCGAGCTCCTGGTTAAAGAGGCAAACAAGGGCGGGCTCATTTTGGAGTGGCAGGGGTTGGCGGGCTTTCTCCCCGCAAGCCAGCTTAAGGCCGAGCACTACCCTAGAGTTGTAGACGGCGACAAAGACAAAATCCTCGACGAGCTGCGCAAACTGGTAGGCACTCGGATCGCGGTCTCGATAATCGGCGCCCAGCCCAAAGAAGGCAAACTTATCTTCTCCGAGAAAGGCGTTGACGACAAAGAAAAGCGCGAGCTTATCCAAAACTACGCCGTGGGTGACGTGGTGGAGGGCGAGGTCACCGGCATGGTGGACTTCGGCGTCTTTGTAAAACTCGAAGAGGGTTTGGAAGGCCTGGTCCATATTTCAGAAATCGACTGGGGCTTGGTAGACGACCCGCGCCACTTCTTCAAGGTCGGCGACAAGCCCAAGGTCAAGATAATCGACATTAAAGAAGGCAAGGTCTCGCTTTCGGTCAAACAGCTCAAAGAAAACCCATGGAAGAGCGCCGAGACCAAATACAACAAAGGCGACAAAGTGGAGGGCGTGGTGATCAAGTTTAACAAGCACGGCGCACTCGCCTCTATCGAGGAAGGTATCGCAGGGCTGGTGCACATAAGCGAGTTTGGCACCGAAGAAAAGCTCCGTAGCTCGCTCGAGCTCGGCAAACGCTACCCCTTTTCCATTTCCCTCTTTGACCCCAAAGAGATGCGCATGGCGCTCTCGTTTACCGGAGAGAAAAAGTAATTTATAACTCTTGTGTAGTTGATTTATCTCCCGTTGATTGCAGTCATTGCTTTCCCCAAACCCTCAGTCATCAGAATTTCGAGGCCCTCTTTGACGCTTTTACGAGCCACTTTGAGCTCTGCTTCATCGCTTGATTTGAATTTGCCCAACACATCGGGCTTCTTTACTGCGCCACTCTTCTTCTCCGCCGAAATACCAATGCGAAAGCGCACATAATTCTTGGTTTTTACTGCGCGCTCGACAGACTCCACCCCCTTATGCCCTGCCGAGCCCCTACCAAAAGAGATTTTTACCGTTCCTAAAGGTAAATCAAGGTCGTCATGCAACACCACGAGCTGCTCTGCGGCTTTTGCGGACTTAATATACGGCTTTACTGCGCTCCCCGACTTGTTCATAAATGTATCGGGCGTTACTACAGTAGCTTTTTTGGGCAAATCATCTGCACAAGCGAGCAAAAACTCTCTACCAACGTTATGGCGTGTGTGTTCGTACTCTTTCCCCGGGTTGCCTAAGCCTACTAATACCCATTGCATGTGTCCTAATGTAGCAAACTGCTTGCATTAACGCGAGAGTGACATACAATTACTCTCATGCCAGAGGAGAAGAGTGAGAATATCTTCACCGAACTCCTAAAATTCGCCCTTGTTGCCGTAATCATCGTGGTACCGGTGCGCCTTTTTGTTGCACAGCCCTTTATCGTATCCGGCGCTTCTATGGTACCGACCTTTGAAAACGGTCAGTATCTCATTGTCGACGAGCTTTCTTACCGCTTTGACGAGCCTGACCGAGGCGATGTCGTTATTTTTAAATACCCGAAGGATCCTTCGCAATATTTCATCAAGCGCCTCATCGGGCTCCCCGGCGAAACCATACGCATCACCGAAAGCAGCGTTACCGTAACCAAAACAGACGGCTCGAGCGTCGTGCTTGACGAGTCGTACGTAGTTAACGAAGGCAACGGCGGTAGTTTGACCGTGGAGCTCGAGAACGACGAGTACTTTGCCATGGGCGACAACCGGCCCGAGAGTTCCGACTCGCGGATGTGGGGTATCTTGCCGAAAGAAAATATTGTCGGCCGGGCCTTAGTGCGCCTGCTGCCTATACAAAACGCGACTCTCTTACCGGGAAGTACACCAGCACAATAATTGTTGATGAAAAGCCCTTCTTCTTTCTTAAGACACGCGAGTGACGTCGCTACCTTCTACGGCTTTCGGCCCGTACGTGAGGTGGAAAAAGAGGTTCCGCGCTCTGCGGTGCTGCTCCCGCGCAGCAGAGCGCCGCACACTTTTATGAGTGCGGCGCATGTATGCGCTGCGCACGCTGCCTTAAAGCCCGGAGAACCTGTGCTGGCCTTTTATGCCACACCCGCGCCCGAGTATGCGCCGTACACGCTACCGCCCCGCGAGACGGCGGAGTTCGGCCTGCAGGTCATGGGCACCGGCGAGAGCGTGGGAGAAATCCTGCTTCTCAAGACGCTTATCATGATTGCGGAGGAGTGGGGAGCGAAGCCGCGTGCCGTGCGGTTTAATGCGCTTGGCGACCGCGACTCCCAGCAGCGATTTCAGCGCGAGTTGGGGATTTTTGTCCGCAAGCAGGTAGAGCGACTCGACCCTGCCTGCCGCGACGACGTTCTTAAAAATCCGCTCATGATCTACCACTGCCGCTTGGAGAGCTGTCAGAGAACTGCCCTGGAAGCTCCTCACCCCACGCATTTTCTCTCCGAAAAGAGCCGGGATCATTTCCGTTCGGTGTTGGAGCATGCAGAACATCTGGGGCTTCCCTACGAGCTCGACGACACGTTGGTGGGCGACGAGCGAGGAGCCCACACGCTTTTTGCGCTCGACTTTACAGACGGCGACTCGACGGTTATGGCGTGTGTCGGCGGCCGCTACGACGAGTATCTCCGCCGCGAGACGCGGCAGAAAGAGAGCACGGGTGTGGGTGCGAGTATTTTTTTCCGAAAGAGCGGCTTAAAGCCGGGCATCTACTCCGCCGAGCGGCGCACACACAAGCCGAAAGTGTACTTTGCTCAGCTGGGGTTGCGCGCAAAGATTCAGGGGCTTGCGGTTATCGACATGCTGCGCGCGGCTCGCGTGCCGGCATGGCAATCGTTCAATACCGCCCACCTCTCGGTACAGCTTGCCGCCGCGCGCGAGAAAGGCGTCTCCCATCTCCTCATCATGGGCCAGCGGGAAGCTCTCGACGGCACGCTTATCGTACGTTCGATGCAAAACAGCTCGCAGACGACTATTATGTTGACCGAAGTGCCCCGGTTTTTAAAAACGCTTAGGTAAGTTGCAGCGGATATTTTTTCGTGTTAGTATTGCTCCGCAATGGCAGTAAATGCAGAGGTGCAAAAAAACGAGTCTGAAACGGCGGTCAACTTGATCCGCCGCTTTAGCAAACGCGTGCAGGGCGTGGGGCTTATCCAAGGCCTACGCAAGCGCCGCTACTACTCCCGCGACAAATCTAAGCTCGTGCGCCGTAAGCACACGCTCAAGGTCATTAAGCGGCGCGAAGAGGTTGCTGAACTCATCAAGATGGGCAAGATACTCGAGCGTCCTCCGCGCCGAGGCAGGAGACGCTAACTAATGCGACAAGCAGAGCTTTTTAAACGCTTGCAAAAAGAGGTACTGGGCCCGCACTACGACCTACAGCACGCTTTTTTGTCTCCCAAAGAGATGCGCAAGGTAACCCTCCGCACTAAAAACAAGAACAAAGTGTCTAATGTCCTTTCTTTTCCTCTCTCTAAAACGTCGGGAGAGATACTTATCTGCAAAAAAGCGGCCGCACCCTACTCGGTCCCCTACCTTTTTATCCACGGATTACTGCACCTGAAAGGCTTCAAACATAGTGCTAGAATGGAAAGCGCTGAGCAAGAGCTCTTAGCGCGTCATTCTTTGCATGCAAAAAATCGTCACCGGTATTGATGTAGGCACACACCAGGTCAAGGTTGTGATCGCCCGCCGTCCTGACAACCCCCGCGAAGCGCCGCAGATACTGGGCACCGGATACGCCGAGAGCCGCGGCATGAAGCAGGGGTATGTTATCTCCGTACCGGATGTTGCTCGCTCAATAGCCGCGGCAGTGGCACAAGCAAGCAGAGCAGCACAAGTTAAGGTAAGGCGCGCCTACGTCGGAGTGGGCGGGGTCGGGTTGGACGAAGCATTTTCCCGCGGAGAAACGGTTGTGGAGCGGGGCGACTCGGAAATTACCTCCCGCGATATCCCCCGCGCACTCTCTGCCGCCGAAGGCGCTCTTGCACCCTCCTCAACTTTAAACCGCAAGGTGATCCACACCATTCCCCTGCGATATTCGGTCGACGGGATGAGAGTGATGGGCAAAAGCCCCATCGGTATGAAGGGCCAGCGCATCTCTGTTGAAACCTTTTTTATCACCTGCCTCGAGCGCCACGTGCATGACCTCGTTTCGGCAGTCGAGGAAGCCGGGATTGAAGTCGAGGATATCGCCGCATCGCCCTTGGCGGCTTCGTTCGTGGCGCTCAATAAGATGCAAAAACGCGTGGGCTGCGTCTTGGTGAACATCGGCTCGGAAACTCTTTCCATAATCGTGTTTGAAGACAGTATTCCGATGTCCGTTCGGGTCTTCCCCGTGGGCGGTACCGATATCACCAATGACCTTGCGCTGGGGCTCCGCATCAGTCCTGAAGAAGCCGAGCAGTTAAAGAGCGGTGCGGTGTTAGGCTCTACCTATCCCAAGCGCAAAATAGACGACCTTATTTCAAAACGGGTGTCCGACATGTTTAAGCTTGTTGAAGCGCACCTTAAAAAAATCGGCAAGAACGAACTCCTCCCGGCCGGGGTAATCCTAAGCGGCGGGGGCTCATCGGTTCATACGATGTCCGACCTTGCCAAGGCGGTGTTGCATCTCCCTTCGCGTTTTGCCATGCTTTCGGAAGGTACAAACTCGCGCGTCGAGCTTAAAGACGGCTCATGGGCGGTAGCCTACGGACTTACCATTTGGGGCTTTACTCAAGGCAGCGGCTTCGAAAATCAGGAAGGGGGTGGCGCGCGTGATGCCTTGCAAGCCGCGTGGCGTTGGTTTAAGAAATTTCTCCCCTAAATACAAAAACAAAAAGGTAGATTGTCAAAGGTTGCAAACGGCTTATAAGTGGTATACTGCCCTTTACTTATGCCGCAGATATTACCGGAGGTGGAAGCATTCGCACGGATACGGGTGGTCGGCGCAGGAGGCTCTGGCAGTAATGCGGTCAATCACATGGTCGAGAGCAAGATGCGTGGCGTAGATTTTATTGCAATAAATACTGATGCTCAGGCACTCCACCATGCACTCGCCAAAAAGAAAATACACATCGGCAAAAATCTGACACGGGGCCTCGGCACCGGTATGAACCCGGAATTGGGCAAGCGTGCGGCCGACGAAACAAAAGAAGAGATCCAACAGGCACTTAAGGGCTCTGACATGGTGTTTGTTGCAAGCGGTATGGGCGGCGGCACGGGAACCGGCGCCGCGCCGGTTGTTGCTCGCACGGCCAAAGAGCTTGGGGCGTTAACAGTGGGGGTGGTGACAAAGCCGTTTTCATTCGAGGGTGCCCAGCGCATGCGCTTGGCGGAGCAGGGTTTAGAAGAACTGCGCAAAGAAGTAGACGCGCTTATTGTAATCCCCAACGATCGCCTGCTTGCAACCGTACAAAAAGAAACGACGCTCAAACAGGCCTTTGCCATGTGTGACGACATTTTGAAGCAAGCGGTCGAAGGAATCTCCGACCTTATTACCTCCCCCGGCATCATCAACGTCGACTTCGCTGACGTACGCGCCGTTATGGAAAACTCCGGCAGCGCGCTCATGGGCATCGGCGTAGCAAGCGGAGAGAACCGCGCGGCTGCTGCAGCCAACGCCGCAGTCTCCTCGCCTCTCCTCGAACTCTCGATAAACGGCGCAAAGGGCGTGCTGTTCGCGGTCGCCGGCGGCGAAGACTTGGGTATGATTGAAGTGCACGAAGCGGCAAAAATTATTACTGAGTCTGTTGATCCTAACGCTAAGATTATCTTCGGCGCCATCAAGGACGACAAATTGAAGAAAAACGAACTAAAGGTTACGGTTATTGCAACCGGCTTTCCGGCACAGGGAGTAACGCCCCGCGGTACTCAGCTCTTTACTTTTGCTCGCGATGGCAAGGAAAAAGAGGCTGATGTCCCCGCGGTAGGCAAAACGTACGGCACGCCTGTCGTACCCATGAAAGAAGGCCACAATGAGCCTGACACCAAGCCTAAGCTCGACGACAAAGAGGAGGACGACTGGAGCGCGGTACCTTCGTTTTTGCGAAGACCGAAAATTAAGTAGAATAGAGCAATGTACGATCTTGCGATTTTAGGCGGCGGGCCTGCCGGAGTGGCCTCAGGAGTGTATGCTGCCCGCAAACAGCTCAAGACTGTTTTTATAACTGAAACTATAGGCGGACAGTCTATGGACTCCGTAGAGATCCAGAACTGGATCGGTACCAAAGCGATTTCCGGTCTTGACCTGGCCAAGAGTTTTGAGGCGCATCTGCGCGCCTATGCGAGCAATGTGGTGGATATTAAACTCGGAACCCGTGTTACCAAGCTCGAGAAAAAGGGAGGGGCTTTTTCGATTATTGCAGGCGAGCAGTACGAAGCGCGGGCGGTCTTGGTTGCGACAGGAGGCGTGCGCAGAAAGCTCAAGGCTATAGGTGCGGCAGAGTTTGAGAACAAGGGCCTTACCTACTGTGCCTCGTGCGACGGCCCCTTGTTTGCCGGCCAAGACACGGTGGTTGTAGGCGGCGGCAACGCCGGCTTTGAGACAGCAGCACAGCTTCTTGCCTATGCCAAGTCGGTGACGCTCCTCCACAGGAGCGCGGAATTTTCAAAAGCGGATGCCTTGACGGTTGAAACAGTGTTAAAACATCCCAACATGAAAGCACTTACAAACACCCGCCCTATTGAAATAAAAGGCAGTGGTTTTGTATCGAGCGTAGTTGTCGAAAATACCCAAACAAAAGAGAAGAGCGAAATCCCGTCTGCGGGCGTATTTGTGGAGATCGGCATGCTCCCCTCCACCGACTTTGCCAAAGGCACGCTCGAGCTCGATGAGTTTGACCGTGTAGTTACCAACCCCAAAAACCAACGCACCAGTGTAGAAGGTATCTGGGCCGCGGGCGACTGCACCGATGAACTCTACCACCAAAACAACATTGCCGCCGGCGACGGTGTTAAAGCGCTTGAAGACATATACTTTTGGATTAAGGCACACTAGAAAGAGCAAATCCCGCCAGTATGGCGGGATTTGCTTATAGCCAGTAGGCTAAAAATTACATTTGGCCCGGAGCAGGGGGCGTTTGCGGTGCGCCACCCGGCATTGGAGGAGTCGGAGTGGCGCCTGGCACTGGTGCTCCTGGAGCAGGTGCTGTGCCGCCTGGATTCATGTCGTCCATACGATACGTGCTTTTTTTCGCGTTACGCTGGTAACGATTCGACCTCACTACTAACCGTACCATAGTGCGCTACAAATCTAAAGAAAAGTTTTCAAGACTTGATAAACTCAAGTAGTTTTTGATGCACGGTGCTTTCTCCCGCGACCTCGCGCAGCGCCTCGCGCGCGGAGTTAGTGACGGCCGGGAGCCCGCCCTCCTGCACCAAAGCAAAAACCTCCCGCACGTTCGCAAAGCTTACAATCAACTTGTCCAAACCGACCTTTCTAAACACTTCCGCCACACCCATGTTGCGGCTCACTAAGGCCGGCGTGCCTGCGGCAACCGCCTCCTGTGCCACGTTGCCATAGGTCTCGAAGTGCGAAGGACAGATAACCGCCTGCATACTTGCATAAAACTTCGCCATCTCAAGCGCGCTGTGGTAGGGGCCCGCAAAGCGCACGCGGTCGTGAAGGACCTTGCTTGCCTTACCCCTGCCCCGCTCGTCTGTCACGACATAGAGGTCGAGAGGGTTCTTGCTCATGTGGTTGAGGTAGGCAAACCTATCGAGAAAAGTGGTATTTTTAACCCGCGTCCACCTGCCCACAAATGCCACACCCTTTTTATCTTTGGGTATAGGTGTTTCAAAAAACTCCTTGGGTATAGGGTTTGGCAGCACAAGCGCCTGCGCCTTGCGCACGCTGTGGCGAAACACGTTCCGCTCGACATAATGCTTCACCAGCGTTGAGGGAAAGACATACTTCAAGTCGGCGCGGTCGAACGAGGTTTCTATGGCGCGCATGATGCGTTTGTGTTTCTCGTTCTGCCAGTGCTCGGTCTCCTTTATAAGCGAGCCGTGGTAGTAGTGCACCACCGGGTACCGCAGGCCGCGCGCCGCAATCATTAAAGCCCAGGCGATTATGTAGGTGCCGTTAACCAAGACGACGTCCGGTTTTTCCTCCTTAAGAGCGGCGCGGTAAGCGTCAATAAGCGTCGCGTAGGCGCGGCTGACATCCTCTATCCCTTTTGCCGACTGCAACACGCCCGCAAACGGAGGAATAACCCCTTCATACAGGAGCGAGGTAAGATGTTTTTCTTTGTTAGTTTCTTTTTGCCAGCCAGCGCCTTCATGCTGAGCATTGTCGGGCGCTGTTGAAATACATACGAGCTCTACGCGGGTATCGGGAGAGGCATTTACATGTTCCGCAAACGAAGACATGACACGGGTTATCCCCGCGACAGAAGCACTCTGCACATTGGTAAAAATCTTGAGACGCTTTGGGGACGGTGTAGCAAGTGGCTGTGAACGCCAGCGCCGCACGGCAGAGCGTGTTTTGCGGTATACCTTCCGCTGAATAGAGTGTTTGCTTTTTTTTTCTTCCATTACTAGCCCTTAAGGGCGCCTAGATAGTATCAAATTCTAGTGCGCGGTGCAGGACTTGAACCTGCGACCCTCCCCACGTCAAGGGGATGCTCTGCCAACTGAGCTAACCGCGCTTGGAAAAGAGTATAGCCGAAAATGGCCAAAAATGGTACTTTGTGGTCTATTGGAGAGGTGGCTGAGTGGTCGAAAGCACCGGTTTCGAAAACCGGCATACCGCAAGGTATCGTGGGTTCGAATCCCACCCTCTCCGCGGCCCCATCGTCTAACGGTTAGGACGCCGGCTTTTCAAGCCGTTAATCCGGGTTCGATTCCCGGTGGGGTCATGGCGACAGTTTGAATAAATAAAAAAGAGAAACCCCGCACCATATTGGAACGGAGTTCCTCTGTGGTGCGGGATTAGACGCTTGTGTTTATATCTGAACCAGTCCAGCCTCAACTGACCGGTATTCGGCACGTGTCTCAGTGCCGTTCTCGTCAGAGACCCTGATTATGTCGCCGACGCTCATCGTCATTAGCGCATCATGCCAGCCGACGTTCTGCCGGTCTTGCTTGATGAACCAATCCTCCGGACCGGTGGCGGCCATGAGAACCTTGTCGCGTCCCTCGCACCAAGGCAGAGTTCCGCAGTCAAAGTTCCAAATGCCGGTACGGCGGTCACGGCCCTCAAGGCAGTAGTAGGCTCGGGCACTCACCACCACCAAAATCTTGTCGCTTTCCTGATTGGGCTTTGCGAGAGCGTATCCGTCATGGATCGAAACCGGATGGGCTTCCAAAATCCTGTTGTGCAGAATCTCGGCAGGATTCTTTCTGAACAGAGGCACCTTCTTGTTATTCGAGCCTCCGCCCAGAATCAGTGCTTCCTGCGGAGACCTGGAATATACCTGGGCCCCACGGTGAACTCGTTCTTCGCGGATTTCGTAGACCTTCATGACTCCCTCCTTTGGGAGAATCCAAACGGCTTGCGCCGGGATTGTAGTTGGTGTGGTGCCCATTTCTGGGCTTCTGGCAATGAGCGAATCTTGCCATTTATTATTATACACCCGAACAACATTTTTGTCAACATGTCAATAGAGCGTCAAAATAAGGCTTTTTACCGTTTCTAATCCCTTAGAGCAGTACTAGACCCGCTCGGCCTCTAGAGTCTGTCCGAGCAGATACCAAGCCTCTAGCTCTATAAGGAGTTAGTTCCAATTCTGACCCACTTGGGTCACCAAGCAGCAATGCTATACTAAAAAGCATAAAAGTAATTGCTTTTTTATGCCTATTTCCTTAGATTCACTGTCGAGGTTAAAGAACAAGATAAAGGAAAACGAAAGTAAAATAAAACGCGAGCAAGACTGGTGTAGCCGTACACGTGCAGAGATAGAGGCAAAGCAGAAAGAAGTTGATGACGCCGAGCGTCTCATTGCATCCCTGGAAAAAGAGAATGCGACTATGGAAAGAGAGCTTGCAGATGCTCAGCGGCAATTGCAGGAAAAAATCGCAGAAAGATAATAAACGCGGTCTCAAGATGTCTGGTGCTTGAGTGACATTTCCGCTAGTATCTAAAGCACTCATGAAAAACATTGTTGTTCTCTACCACGCGAGCTGCCCCGACGGGTTTGGCGGTGCATACAGCGCGTGGAAGAAGTTTGGAGAAAATGCGGAGTATATCCCCGTTTATCATGGCGATCCGCCGCCCAATGTTACAGGCAAAGAGGTATATATTGTTGATTTCAGCTACCCTAAAGAAACACTGCTTAAGCTGGAAGTAGGGGCAAAGCGGCTGGTAGTACTCGACCACCACGAGGGAGCCGAGGAAGCGGTTGTGGCGGTGCGCGAGCATGTTTATGACTCTACACGCTCCGGCACCGGTATTGCGTGGGAGTACTTCCACCCCGGCATCCCGCTCCCCCGCTTACTTGCCTACATCCAAGATGCTGATTTGTGGAAGTTCGAGCGCCCGCACGCCAAAGAGGTAGCGAGTTTTGTCAGCAGCCTTAAGTTTGAGTTTGACCTATTCGACCCAATTGTCCAAAAAGCAGAAACAGAGGAGGGTTTTGCAGAAATTGTTGCAAAAGGTAAAGCGTATCGTGAATACTACGACTACATCTGCGATAAGATAATCGAACAGGCAGAGGAGGTGGAGTTTGAAGGTTATCGCATCTACGCCGTCAATGCGCCCCGGCTCTTCCGCTCCGAGGTCGGCAACCGGCTTGCAAGGATGAAGGGTCCGTTTGCCGTTGTCTGGTATCCCAATCACGGCAAGTGGCACTTTTCTTTGCGGGGCGATGGCACGATAGATCTTACTAAAGTTGCACAAAAATACGGCGGCAATGGCCACACCAACTCTGCGAGTTTTCAACTCCCACTAGATAAACCACTTCCTTTTACGTTTGTTAAAAAGTAGCTATGCGCGTGTTAGCTATAGAAACCTCCTGCGACGAGACAGGGATTGCAGTCGTAGAAGGAACATGTCAAGGCGAGGCCTTGCCATTTGGTAAGGCCTCGCCTTTATTCTTTCGTGTACACAAAAACGCCCTGCTCTCGCAGGCGGCACTTCATGCACAGTATGGCGGAGTCTACCCCAACCTAGCTAAGCGCGAGCACGAAAAGAATTTGCCTTTGCTTTTTGAACAGTTTAGAGACGAGAAAGTAGACGCTGTTGCAGTAACTAAGGGCCCGGGGCTCGAGCCTGCGCTCTGGCAAGGTATCGTATTTGCCGAAAAAATGGCTAAAGAACGCAGTTTGCCGCTTGTCCCAGTCAACCATATGGAGGGACACCTTATCTCCTCCTTAGTACGACATTCCAACATTCTGCAGAATGTTGGAATGTCTGGAGAATTGCGTGATGTGACTTTGCCCGTATTGGCACTCTTAATCTCCGGTGGCCACACAGAGTTTGTATTAATGCGAAAGTGGTTCAAATACGAAATTATCGGCGAGACACTCGATGATGCCGTAGGCGAAGCCTTCGACAAAGTTGCGCGCATGCTCGGACTCTCCTATCCAGGAGGACCAGAAATATCGAGGCTTGCTGAACAAAGCCGCAAAGCCAATGCCGAGTCGACTGGGTCCTTGAAGCTCCCTCGACCAATGCTCAACACAAACACTTGCGATGTATCTTTTTCAGGCCTCAAAACTGCAGCACTGTACGCCTTGCGCGGCAAAGATTTGTCAGAGGATGAGAAAAAAGATTTTGCCCGAGAGTTTGAGGACGCGGTAACGGATGTATTTGTCGCGAAAACCCGCAAGGCTCTGCGGGAAACGGGTGCACAAACGTTTGTAATCGGTGGCGGCGTTGCAGCCAACAAGTTTATCCGCGAATCTTTGCAAAAATTAATTGACCAGGATTTCTCCGACGTCGAGTTTCGCCTCCCTGAGCTTTCGATAACCGGCGACAACGCAATCATGATTGCCGAGGCGGCGCTCGCGCGCCGCCTCTCCGGCCTCGACGACAACGCAAAAGAAGAAGTCCGAGCCGTTGGAAATCTCTCTATTGCGAGCTAGAATCAATCCAATGCCCGAGAAGTTTACGAAGCCCTATAACCCCGTGGAGGTCGAGGGCGCTATATATAAAAAATGGGAAGATTCGGGCTACTTTAACCCCGACAAACTCCCTGGAGAGCGTACTGAGTCTTTTTCAATCGTTCTTCCCCCGCCCAACGTTACCGGCAGTCTACACCTTGGACACGCGTATGAAGATACGCTTCAAGATATAGTAATTCGCTTTCAACGCATGCGCGGCAAAAAAGTACTGTGGCTACCCGGCACTGACTCGGCAGCCATAGCAACGCAGGCACGTGTAGAAAAGAATATCCAGAAAGAGGAAAAGAAAACCAGGCACGACCTCGGCCGCGAGGAGTTGGTTAAACGTGTGCATGAGTTTGCAAAAAGCAGTGAGACCACTATTTTGAGCCAGGTGCGCAAAATGGGCGCAAGTCTTGATTGGTCGCGCTATGCTTACACACTCGATGAAAAGCGAAATCTCGCAGTGCTTACCGCCTTTAAGCGCATGTACGATGCCGGGCTCATTTATCGCGGCCACAGAATCGTCAATTGGGACCCGAAGGGTCAAACTACAATATCTGATGACGAAGTGATGTATGAGGAAGAGAAGGGTACATTTTACTATTTTCAATACGGACCGTTTGTTATTGGCACCTCACGACCAGAAACAAAATTTGGGGACAAATATGTCGTGATGCATCCAGATGACTCTCGTTACAAGGACTATACGCATGGTCAAAAAATAGAGCTCGAGTGGATTAACGGGCCTATCACCGCCACGGTTATCAAAGACACAGCAAGCGATCCCGAGATGGGCTCAGGTGCCATGACCATCACACCGTGGCACTCTATGGCCGACTTCGAGATAGCAGAGCGGCACGGTCTTGACAAAGAACAGGTCATAGACCGTTACGGCAAATTACTGCCCATTGCGGGAGAGTTCGCGGGTATGAAGATATCCGAAGCGCGAGAAAAGATTGTAGAAAAACTCCGGCAGAAGGGCCTCGTCGTAAAAGTCGACGATGCGTATACCCACAATATCGCCACCTCGGAGCGCACTGGTGCCACTATTGAGCCTCAGGTCATGGAGCAATGGTTTATTGCGGTAAATAAATCCTTCGTCATCCCCCACTCAGAAATCCCAGGTATCACGAGCGGCAGCGAGACGACGCTCAAGGACATTATGCGTGCCGCTGTTGAAAGCGGAGCTGTTGATATGCCACAGGAAGGTTTCCGTAAAACATATTTCCACTGGATTGAAAACCTTTATGACTGGTGCATCTCGAGACAAATTTGGTTTGGACATCGCATCCCTGTTTGGTATCGCGAACAAGAGGTCTACTGCGGTGTTACCCCCCCTGAGGGCGACGGGTGGGAGCAGGACCCTGACGTGCTGGATACTTGGTTCTCCTCCGCACTGTGGACGTTTTCAACTCTCGGATGGCCAGAGGATACAAAAGACCTTGAAACATTTCATCCCACCTCGTTTATGTCGCCTGCATATGAAATTCTTCAACTATGGGTATCCCGCATGATACTCATGAGCGGCTTCCATCTTGGGCAAGTACCCTTTAAGAAAGTCATGATTCACGGACTGGTGCGGGCAAAGGACGGTAGAAAATTTAGCAAGTCACTCAACAACGGAGTCGACCCGCTGGAGATGATAGAAAAATACGGTGCTGATGCGCTGCGCATGGGACTCATTGTGGGAGCTGTAATCGGAAGTGATATTAGGTTTGATGAGCAAAAAGTTAAAGCCTACAAGCTCTTTGCCAACAAAGTCTGGAACATCGCACGGTTTGTGCTCTCGCAGGAGAGAACGGGCGACATAAAAACAGAACTTAAGGAAGAGTTTGACGCACTCGCTAAAGAAGTTACAGCGGATATGGAAAATTACCGGGTGTATATGGCTGCCGAAAAACTTTATCACTATCTGTGGGGCCGCTTTGCCGCGGAAATTTTAGAGGAGAGTAAAGGCAAACCTGAGTATGGCAAAACGTTGTACTACATTTTAGAAAACTCGCTCAAGCTCCTCCACCCCTTTATGCCATTTATTACCGAGGAGATTTGGAACAGCATGCCCGGCAAAAAAGAGCTGTTGATGGTCGAAGAGTGGCCTATAAAGTAGCGCTATAATAGCGATATGTTCGAGCCTTTGCTCCTTGTTGCACTGCTAGGCGGTCTTTTGCCTGCCCTGCTGTGGCTTGCTTTTTGGCTCCTCGAAGACCGGTGCGAACCCGAGCCTAAGCGCTACATCTTTTATTGCTTTGTCCTAGGCATGGCCACAATCCCCTTAGTGCTCTGGGGAGAAAAGCTTGTGGCACACTATCTGACGGGGCCGCTCCTTCTCGTTGCCTGGGCTGGGATAGAAGAGGTGTGCAAGTTTGGCGCAGCCTACTTTGCGGCCCTGCGCTGGAGCGTCTTTGACGAGCCCCTAGACGCGGTTATTTACATGGTGACGGCGGCACTAGGTTTTGCGGCGATAGAAAATACCCTATTTATCCTCTCGCCGTTGGAAAACGGCAATGTCCTTCAGACCATTATGACCGGCAACCTCCGCTTTATAGGAGCAACACTTCTCCACACGCTCTCCTCGGCAACTGTGGGGCTTGCGCTTGCATTTGCATTTTATAACCGGGCAAGCATTAGGCGTTTAGCAGCCCTAGGCGGGGTTATCCTTGCAGTGCTGTTGCACGCACTTTTTAACTTGTCTATACTAGGCAAAGGTGGCAGTTCGATATTCTGGATTTTCCTCCTTATCTGGCTTGGTATTATCGGCGCGCTTCTACTTGTAGAGCGGGTCAAGCAGCCGTCACGTGATTATTGCTAAATTCCTCCCTTTGTACTCATGGCGCGAGAAAAAAAATCCCTCTTTGGTTGGTTGACTGGCGGCGCAGATGCCGACAACGACTACTCGTTTGACGACCTCGAGGCGGGCTCGGGAGCGCTCCCCACCCGTGGCCGTGCAGCGGCCGAAAAGCACCCTGCTTCCATGCCAGACCCTATAGAAGAGCCTATAGACGGGGAGCTCTCGGTAGATGTCTACCAAACCCCAAGCCACATCGTGGTTAAGGCCATGATTGCGGGAGTCCGACCTGAAGATTTGGATGTCACTATAACCCGCGACATGGTTACAATTCGGGGCAAGCGCGAGCAGCATACCGAAGGCAGCGCGGGCGACTTCTTTTTTCAAGAGCTCTATTGGGGCTCGTTTTCGCGCACCATAGTCTTGCCGCAGGAGGTTGAGGTTGAAGAAGCGGAAGCCGTGGAAAAACACGGGCTCCTCATCATCCGCCTTCCCAAACTTGATAAAGGCCGCCAGGCCAAGCTCAAGGTCAAATCGAGTTAAAGCAGGTGCTTGGGGCCGGGCACTGGGAAACCCACGGTTTTCCCAACTTTCCTCATTTCGTCCGTCTGTGCCTGGGCCCGGGCTCGAACCGGGGACCCTTCCCTCTTCAGGGGAATGCTCTACCAACTGAGCTACCCAGGCGATTTGGGTACTCTAGCATATTTGTCACTAAATTTTTAGGGCTGCTGAAACTGATTTCCAATCTGCCGCGCCTGTTCAAGGGCTTGTTGGGCCGTGTCGTAAAGCTCCTTCATTTCCTGCAGGTAGGGCAGCAAGTAGAAAAAAGCCCCTACCGAAAACGCTGCAATAACAGCGAGCCAAATAAACTTGCCTACCCTGCCCCATACGGCCGTGCGATGCATCGACTTAACCATCGCATTCGTCTCTTGAGTAAGCGCCGTATTTTGCCGAATAAGCTCTTTGAGCTGTTCTATTTGCGGATCCATGCGTTCATTATATCATCTCTCTTTGGTGCCCCCGCGAGGAATCGAACCTCGATCAAACCCTTAGGACGGGTACGTTCTGATCCGTTGAACTACGGGGGCGGATAAACAAGGTTATCCTAACAGGTATTGTCTATTCGTAAATATCATGGGTACCTATTTGAAAAAATCGAGCAATCTTTCCTTCTTCTGAATCCTCGATAATGTCAAAGATAATGCGATACGAATATGTAACTGAAAATGCAGATAGGCCTTCCATTTTCCCTGTAAGCTTATGAACTCTCAGGCGTGGGTCGAAGGGGTTTTGGGCAAAAATTTTCGTCTTTTTCTTTGCGATTTCACGAATATCGGAGGGTGTTTTCTTATATTGTCGAAGATAGAGCGGAGAAAAGAAAACCTCCATGGAATGCCTGTTATCTAAGCTCTTTGAGGGAACTTAGACGCTTCCAGGTTTTTTTATTGAATGTCCTTTTTTGTTCCTGTAACTCCTCCGCAAGTTTGCGACGCTTTTCCTCCCGCAAGAGGTAGCGGAAGAACTCGCTGACAGAGGCAAACCCTTCTGCACGCGCTACACGTTTTGCTTCTGCGGCGGTTTCTTTGGGTACGGATATGTTAAGAATGGTTCTCATAGCTGTATTACAAAGTATATACACCTACCCGCACAAAGTCAATTTTGCAATACTTACGCCTCAACCCACTGTCTCGAAGACTCCCAGTACACACCAAGAATATAGTCGTAAAGCCTCCTTATTCTTGGATGCCTAACTTCTGCGCCAAACGGCCGCGGTCAAAGCCGACCATCACCTCGTCCCCTATAACGATTACCGGCACACCGAGCTGGCCTGTCATCTGTATCATCTCCTGGCGCTTTGCCGCGTCACTTGCAACATCGTAGTTAGTAAACTCAACCCCTTTTTCAGTAAAAAATTCTTTTGCCATGTGGCAAAAGTGACAGGTCGGGGTCGAATAAATAGTGACAGATTTTTGCATGACTTTCTTTATTAACTGTTTTCTTTTAGTATAACATACGTGCCAAGCGGGATTAGTTCAGTGGCAGAACGAGTGCTTCCCAAGCATTAGGCGCGAGTCCGATTCTCGCATCCCGCACAGAATTCATCACTTACCATGCCAGCAGCGCGTTAAAAAGCTTGCTAAACGGGTTATTTGCCGTAATTTCTTCAATACTCTCGGCACTCTCTGTCCGCACAATACGAATCTCTCCCTCGCCGGGGCGCACCACCCCAAAGCGTTCCCGCACTGCGGCTTCGATACCTCTCTCAGACGAAAACTGCTCCAGCGTCGCGACTATAGTGACATACTCTTCTTTAGTGGCCGCAAGCTCGGCCTCAGCTAGCGCGCGCTCCCCGACCGCCATGTCGAAGGTCTGATACATGCCCCAAGCCGCTTTTACCGAAGCACTTGATACAAAAAGTAAGACGCCCGCCGTCACGAGCGCCAAAAAGAAGCGCCAGAAGACGTGTTCGCTCGTTTGGTTGGTTTTAAAATCTCTCTGGGGCATAGGTTGAAGGGTTGGAGAAATACGCTATACTAAGTGCCATGTTTGGAAGAAATGGCAGCCGGATGGCTCGTATCGTGACCTGGTTTGTAGGGGTGGTTATTATCCTCAGCATGGTATTGGCCTACTTTGCAATGCTTATCTGATTGGGCGCTATGAGGAGCAGAGGCTCCGGAGCCGGCACCGATGTAGCTGCGTCGGCCAACGGCTCGGATACAGCTCCTACGGAGGCCAGGTTTGACCGAGCAGGCCCAGAGAAGCCTGCGACAATTGCCGCACCCATAGCCACATAGGCGCGCTCCTGGGCGTCGCCAAGCGCATACACACTCTCTACGTAGGACTCGACTACAATCCGCGTCAGCGGTATCCCTATCGCGTAGGAGAAGGCGAGGTTAAATACGGTGAGCGCCACAATAACGCCGAGCGCTACAGAGGAGTCGCGCTTTTTAAACGGTTGTTTTTTAGGACTTTTCGCACTCTTTACACTCCTCGAACGCTTTTTCATAACCTTCCCAGGCTAGGTTAATAATTTTTAGAAAAAGAAAATGCCGGGCCCAAAAATGGCCCGGCCCTGTTGCCTGACTATAGTACCCCTCCCTTCCTCTTGATGCAAATCAGGGCTCTGTGGATATCTCCCGACGCTTTGGTCGGGACCCCGACCGGGAGCGTCGGGGTTTAATCGCCTACTAAAAGAATTCCAGGCTGCTAAATATGGTCAGCTTGCCCGGATATTACAAGAGTTTTCTAAACTCTTCTTCGGTTAAGCCGGCTTGTTTTATTATTTGTTTTAAAAGGGAGCGTTTTATATCACCCGGGTGTATAGGAACAGAGGTCACAAGGCGCTAACGGGAATTTGCTCTCCATGCTTAACTAATGTGTCCAAGTATCCCTCGATAGCATCCTTTGCCATCTCCCTAACCTCGTCGAGCGACTCCCCTTGTGTGAGACACCCGGGCAGTGCAGGAACCTCGGCCCAGTAGCCGCCCTCCTCTGCCTTATGTACTCGCACCGTATAGTTAAACACCTTCATACCCGACACTATACCACAACTTCTCCAACGACGTGAGGTTTAGCCTCACGAGTTACAGTCACGCTCCATGTGCACAGCATGAACGACTTACGAAGTCGTTCATTTAGACACCGAAGCGGCTTACCAATCTGCAGCCCCTTGCGAATAGACTGAACAAAACGTGTGTTGTGATTCGGTTGTCCGGCGAGGGTCGGCAAAATTCTGGCCTAGCTTGCATTTAGTCCCTACTTCGGCGCTCCAGTCGGTGGAGAGTTTGTAATTGGTCCCATTAGATCTATAAATGTAGCCCTTGAAAGATCCCCCGCTGACGCAGCCCGATGGGTCTGTGGGAAGAACTGCGATATACGCTGGAGCCAGGTTAGGGACATAGCCATTCGCGCCGCTTGTGTCGCGTGGTGTCGGATCGGCGCCGTTGGTACAGACCGTCCACCAACTGCCGCCCGTTGATGGGTAGGAACCATTGTCGTTATAGTAGAGCTTCAAGCCAATATCCACGTTAATCAAATCTGAGTATCGTTTTGCGTCTCGAGACTCTTTGCGAGAGCTACCGAGACCAGCGACGACAATGGTTGAAAGAATGCCGATTATCCCAACCACAACCATAAGCTCAACTAGCGTAAAGCCGCGTACGTGCATGTAATTTACTGTATCACCGCAGCAACATCTGTTTCAACCTGAGATGAAGGAGAACTTTCTTCTTCGCTCTCCTCCACTGTCGACTCTTCCTCATTCGTCTCTTCTGGTGCCGGTGCTTCCTCTACAGGCTCACTTGGGGTTGACGGAGCAACATCTTCTACAGTCGGTTCTTCTATTTCATCTGCTTCTTCCGGCGCTCCGGCGGGCTGAGCCTCTGGCGGCGGTTCCGATTCTGCTTGCGGTGAGCTTGTCGAATCCGGCGCGGGAGAGGGCGCGGGAGCTGGTGCGGGCGTACTCGAGCCACCCGCAGCCGCAGATTGGGATCGCAAATCGAGAAGCTGCTGCAGTTCGGCTTCGTTTACGCAGGTTGCGCCGACGCACAACTCGTCGGTGCGCACACGCTTTGCAAAGAAATCGGCGATGCCGTTGCCAGCGTCGGCGAACCATTGTGTGAGGCGGGTGAAGAGGGAAGAAAAGAAGCGGGACGGGAATGAACCTTGCTCGGTTGCTGGCGTCGTCGTCGCGAGGTCTTCGAATTTAAGGTTGAGTTCTTGGATCGCCTTGGCAAGGAGCGCGGTGAGGCGCTCGTACTTTACGCCTTGGAGCTCTCCTGTTTCGTTATCGTAGCGGGCAAGAAGCGGACTGACGGCGACGATTTCCTCGGCGATAAAGCCGAGGTCATGCTCGCCTCCGAAATCCTCTCTCCAATCGAACTCGCGAGGAGTTAGCGCAAGGACCGCATCGAGACCGAGAGAAATGTCCTCCACGTTCTCTTTGTACTGCGCAAGCGACGTGCAGTCGCCGTACAAAGACCCACCCGCGCCGTCCCAGCAGAGGGGGTCAGCTCCGACAGCTGTGTTGGTGAGCACATACAGAGTGCCCCCGACCGTAAGAAGTCCTTCGGTCGGCGTTGTGTCATTGATGCCGACGTTGCCGGTGGAGTTGATGGTCACCTTTTCCGTGACCCCGCTTATGTCCCCTGACCCCGTGTAGAGCGAGATGCCGGACGCGCCTGCGACGATCGCGTTGCCGTTCAAGACCGCGAACTCCGCGTGCGTCCCGCTTCGTGTGATGCGGATACGGCTTGTGGCAGCTGTCGTGCCGTCGACATGGAGAGCAACTGCTGGCGAGGTGGTGCCGATACCGACGTTGCCTGAATAGTCAATCGTCATCGCAGTGTTGGTGATACCACTGGAGTATAGATTTGAAGTGCCGAAGTGGAGATAACTACCGCTTGAGGTGACTTGAGATCCGATGCGAGCTTTCGGAATCCCATGAGAACCAGCGGATACGGCACTGCGGCTTGCAAAGTCGAGCACTGTGTACTGGTTGGAGCCCGTATCCGCTTGAATTCTCAAGTGTCCGTCAGTCGTGCCGGTGAAAGTTGAGAGAGCGGTCCCCTCGATATTAAGTTTAGTTTCCGGCGTCGTGGTGCCGATGCCGACGTTGCCGGCGTTGTCTATTCTCATGCGCTCGAGCGCTGCACCACCAGCGTTAGGGCGCGTGATGAATTGCAGGTTACCACCCCACGTCCCGGTCTTTGTGCCAGTTATTAAAGCCGCGCGTTCTCCGGTGTTATTAGAATCAGCAAATGCAATCCCATTATTAAACGCGTCGAAGTCCGTACCGATGGAATGCGTACTACCTGAAAATAATAGGTCGCCAAGATCTATCTGTAGTTTTGCCTTTGGACTCGTCGTCCCGATGCCGACGTTGCCGTCGTCTATGACGAGCCATGTATTTGCATCACCGCTTCCTTCACCGAATGCGATGGTGTTGTCGGAAGCGGTGGAAGCGCCGTGACGAAACTCGATCCACGATTGTGCGGAACTATTATCGTCGATTGACGCTTCAAGTCGAAGTGCGCTGTTGTGCCATGAATTGTCGCGCGTCGCATGTGCTCGCGTAACGATGTCGAAGTAATTGTTATTGGCGCCATCGACAAAATTGTCTCTGAAACGCGCAAGGAGCGTCTCGCTATCATCGGCAAGCGCAAGCGCGTTTGTTCCATGAACATGGAGATTTGCCCCAGGGCTTTCCGTTCCGATGCCGACGTTGCCGTTTTGATTCACGCCGCCAATGTAGAAGGCAGGGGTGGTTGAGCCGGTATTTGAAACTACAAATGCCGGATTCGTCGTGTCCATCTCAACAGACAGTTTGCCCCATGGGGTGGTGGTGCCGATGCCGACGCTGCCTTGATCTCTGTCAATGAGGAACACGGTACTTAAATTAGCAATACCTTCGGCATCTATTGCAAAATCACCAGCCAAATTAATGCCGAGCTGCCATGTTTGATTATTCGCATCATCACTATCCTCCAATCGTATTGCGGGAATGGCACCCGCTATATGCAATCCATTAGTCCATCCATCAATAAACGACGGGCTTGTCGTCCCAATCCCCACATTCCCGCTTCCTTGCTGGACGACGAACTGTGAATCGCCGATGGTGAATCCCTGGCCGCTCGCGATGG
>MEWW01000011.1:0-19294 GCA_001775475.1 Candidatus Adlerbacteria bacterium RIFCSPHIGHO2_12_FULL_53_18
ATACTAGCAGTGAGATGCATAGATGTATGGGCATAAACGAAAAAGCCTCGGGGATCGACAATCCCAGAGGTAACAACATACTACCATTTTTATGTCAAGAGGGTCAAGGCCGGAGCTTGACAAGAAAAAAGGCCCCCTTGGGGGCCCGAGATTCCCTTATTTTGCAATGTTTTTTAAAGTGTTGTACTATTTTTTCGTACAACGGGCCGTAGTATACCGGTAGTACGCGTCCATGGGGTGGATGTAGACCGGGTTCGATTCCCGGCGGCCCGATAGTTTAGGATTTCCAGGGCATATCAAACTGCTCAAACTCCGGCAGAAGCTTTTTGCCGTAGAGCAGACGCGAAATCACTTCTGCATGGCTTTTGGCGCCGGTTAAGGCGTTATGCGGCTCTGGCTCGCGGGGAATGCCGCAATAGTTCAGCACAGCGTCTAGGTCTAAGGCCGAGCGCTGATGCTCAAGCGGGGGAGTCTCTCCCCTCTTAACCATGTGCATATAAGCTAGCGTATGCGTGTCGACGGTGCGGAAGGCAAAGGGCCACTCCGTGTGCCCTGCCCGCTCTGTGGCAAGGCGCAAAAAGTCGCGGTCAAACGAGGGGTTCTGCCCCGCGAGCGTCCGGTCTGCCGCAGGCAAGGCCCACTCGATAAATTTTTTAGCCAACTCCCCTTCCCCCTGTTTTTTTGGGTCGGTTATTTGCTCCTTGCTAAAGCCGTTGACCTCAAGCGCTTCGTCCATAATGTGTGCACCGTCCCAGATGCGGCACTCTTCGTAAAACTGCCGGCCGGGCTTCTCAAGCTCCAATGCCCCGACACTTACAATCGAGTGAGCCCGCTCGTCGGTCCCGGACGCTTCTACATCAACGACAATCATAGGTTATGCTTCGCCGATTATGCGGCTTATAAACTGCTGGACTTTCAGTACCGCTTCATGAACTTTCGGAAATCGTCTCGTGTGCTTTTCTATCCACTCGCGCATAGTGGGCGAGAAGGTGGAGAGAAGAAAGAGCCCTACCAGAATAAACAGAATTCCCTGCAAAAACGGCAGCGCCAAACTCACCACCCCGAGCAAGAGGAGAAAGACACCTATCGTAAATATGATGATGCGTTTGGTGTGTTTTATCATTATGGTTGTGGTGTCGCCTCCGGCGCCGGGTAGATAACCAGCCCCCGTTCCCCTTCTTGCAGAGCCGAGAGCCGCCCCAGCCCAAAGGCCGAGAGTCCCACCAGCACGATGATGGCCGGCACTACAAGCTTTGGCCCTACCCTCTTGATCAATGCCGTAAACTCTGCTATCATGTGCGCACACTAAGTATAGCAGCGTAATTATCTTATGGCACATAAGAAAGCAGGCGGATCAGCTAAAAACCTTACGGACTCTCAGGCAAAGTACCTGGGAGTTAAGCTCTATGCGGGCCAGCTTGCAAAGAAGGGCGCGATTATCGTGCGCCAACGCGGCACCCGCTACATGGTTGGCAAGAACGTTGGTCTCGGCAAAGACCACACTCTTTTTGCCCTGGCTGACGGTATCGTCTCCTTCCGCAGCAAGCGCAAAACCTCGTTCACCGGCAAAACCACTGTTAAACCAGTCGTTGACGTTATCACTAAGGCCTAAGCAGTAGGCACTACCACAACGGCAAGCTCCACCTTGCCGCCCGAACTTACGAGCACGACCTTATGTTCTCCTGTTGTTTTTATGTGATTTTCGGTAAGCTCAATTGCTGACTCCGGGATATCCAAACTGTGCTCGGCCAAAATCGCTTTGGCGATGTCTTTTTTAGCGATTGATTTAAAGAGGCCGCCTTTTTCCGTGGCGCGGGCTTGTATGACCACCTTTTTGCCTTTGAGCTGCATGACTTTGTTGGTCAAAGCCTCCACTTCTTTTAAAGCTTCAGCCTCATGCGCTTTTTTACGCGCCTCGAGCTGACGAATCTTTTCTTCGGTCGCGGGCTCGGCAAGCTTTTTAGGGAAGAGGAAGTTTAGGGCGTAGCCGTCGGCCACGTTTTTAACCTCGCCGTGCTGGCCAACGCTTCGCACGTCTTTGAGCAGGATTACTTTCATCACTCTTGTTTTACTACTGCGCCAGTAGCCAAGCAACCGCCGCATCTGTTTGCGGGTCACGGCCTGCTTGGACGTCTTCTACCGTGCGGTCAGCAACAATCTCGGGTTCCAGACCGCCCTCGGAAAGTGAGGTGCCGTCTGGCGTAAGCCAGCGGGCAATGGTGACCTTCAACTCCGCCCCGCCGCCCAAAGAGATAAGTTCTTGCACCGAGCCTTTGCCGAAAGTAGTCATGCCCACTAGCGTTGCAACCCCGTGCTGCTCCAAGGCGCCGGCCAAGATCTCAGACGCAGAAGCGGTACCCTGATTTACCAAAATCACCATGTCTAAGGAATAGTTTCTAAACACGTTGTAACCTTCGCTTCGGTGGACTGTTGGCTCGCGTTTGCCCTTAAAGTCCTCGGTTACGATAGGCTCCCCCACCGGCAAAAAGAAACTCGCCATCTGTACCGATGCCTCAAGGTAGCCGCCCGGGTTGCCGCGAAGGTCGAGAATGAGTTTGTGCGCCCCCGACTCGATAAAGGCGCGCAGTGACTGCCGGAAGAGCTCGGACGAGTTGGCAGAAAAACTGTAAAGCTCTATAACATAGATACCGTCCTCGCGCAGGTAGTTGTTGATGGCGGGTATAACGATGGTGTCACGCACAATGGCGATATCAAACGGCCGGTCCGTGCCCTCGCGGTCGATGGTTATAGCTACCGTTGTGCCTTTAGGCCCGCGGATAAGCTTGACCGCCTCGTCTACCGCCATGCCTTCGGTCGGTCTGCCGTCTACGCCCACTATCGCATCGCCCGAGAGTATGCCCGCGCGCTCTGCAGGCGAGTTTTTAAGCGGAGCAACCACAACGAGCCTCCCGTCGCGGAGCCCCAGTTCCATCCCCACGCCTGAAAATTCGCCGCTGATGTCCTCTCTAAACACCTCGGCGTCCGAAGGCGGCAAGAAAATCGTGTACGGGTCGTTGTAGCTTTCTGCCAAACCTCCGATAGCGCCCCAGAGGCGCTCTTCTTCGGTTGGTAGCGTGCTCGAGGCGGTTGTGGGGATGTAGTTTTCCTCTAACAAGCGCCACGCGCGCCAAAACTGGTCGGCCTTAACCTCTGCAGGCTGCGTGTCGCCTATAAGGTCGTTGAGCGAGAGCGAGCTGGCGGCAAATACGGAGGAAAGCCGGTCTGAAAACCCGACCATAAGTGCAGCGCCCACGACGAGCCCCAACAAAAAAAGGCCGGCTCTCCGGTGCTTGGGTTTAATCCCTTCCATGTGCACAGTATCTCATATCTTGGTCTCCGGAGCTAGTAAATCGTCTAAAAAATATCCCGGCCAGAGTTGGCCGGGATGAAGCGGTGGCCCAGTGGCATACATTATGCCGCTATGGCCTGTTTTCCGAATATATTTTTGATGTAGTTGAGAATGCGCTCGCCTTCTTCGGGAGACTGCGAATTTGCCCTGAACCACTCGCACACCTTCTCGTCACCGACGAAGACAAGACGTGCCTCGACGTACGGGTGCACGTGGCCTGTCCCAAACGGGAAATATCCAGAGAGGCTAAGGTCAGTGTCAGGGGGATAGAACTTCCAATACACCTCACCTTCTTCAATATCCTCGTTAACCGTCTCGAACGGGACATGATGACCCCCGCGGATATGACAGAGAGTCGGGATCTTTAGGACCATAGCGGCTTTCGATTGGCCGAACAAGAGCGAGTCGTCGACAAGCACACCGCACTGAAAGCGCGTGTCCCAACTGTACTCGTTGTTACTCGCCTTGATGCCTGGTAAAGCGGGGGTAGTGCAGACACATTCCCATGACTGCACTAAGACCAACTTGTCCGTATGTCCCTGAATCAGATTTTGAATTGCCCAGTAACGTTCCTCGTCTCTCATGGGCTCACCCTTCTCCAAGTGATGGACTTTCCGTTTACACAGTAGCAAGTAGCTCACAGTATAACAATAGGAGGATTTTTGGTGCTATACTTTTTTCATATGCTCACTCGCTACGAGCAGGGTTCGTTGACGTGGATTGACCTGGTTACACCAAACGAAGTTGAGGTGCGCGCGGTCATGCACGAGTTTGGGCTCCATCCCTTGGTGGCCGAGCAGCTCCTGGTCCCCTCGCAGAAGTCCAAGGTAGAGCGCTACGAAGGGGCTTTTTACCTCATCCTTACCTTTCCAACACTGCACCGGGGCATTGGCATGCGGCCCGAGCAAGAGATAGACTTTTGCATAGGCAAAAACTTTTTTATCACCGCGCGGTACGAAAACATTAATCCCCTCCACTCTTTTGCACGGGCGTTTGAAGTGCGCTCGGTCCTGGGGCGCGGCGGAACGGATGGCCAGAGTATGCACATGTTTTCATCGATGCTCGGCAGCCTATACCAAGGCCTACTCTCGGAATGCGAGGCTCTTGGCACGCGCCTCGGTGAGATTGAAGAGCGTATTTTTAAAGGAGACGAACGAAGCATGGTGGCGGAACTCTCCCACGTGGGGCGCTCGATACACGACTTCCGGCAAGCACTTTCCCCGCATAAAGAAATTTTGCGTGCGCTGGAGCTCCCTGGAGAAAAGATGTTTGGGCGGGAGTTCGCCTACTACCTGCAGGGCGTGGTACGCGAGTATCGCAAGGTCGAGGATGCACTTCAGAACCTGCGCGACGCCTTGACTGAGCTCCGCGAGACCAACAATTCGCTGCTCTCAACCAAGCAAAACGAGATTATGAAGACGCTCACCGTGCTTGCATTTCTCTTCCTGCCGCTTTCGTTTGTGACCAGCCTCTTCGGGATGAACACGCTCAACAACCCTATTGTGGGCCACGCATACGACTTTTGGATTCTTGTAGGCGCGATGTCCGTGCTTGCTGTAACCTTCTTTGTCTACTTTAAACGCAAGGACTGGCTGTGATATGTTGAGCGTCTATGGGCCTATTTTCTCTTTTTAAAAAGCCGGGCGCGGGGCTACCTCCGCTGCGGTTCCACAACACGCTCTCGGGCAAGGCGGAAGAATTTGTGCCCCTTAAGGGCCGCACTGTCAAAATGTACAACTGCGGACCCACCGTCTACGACCGCCAACACCTGGGCAACATGTTTGCCGTCGTCTTTGGCAACACCTTACGCAACGTACTTGAGGCTTGGGGCTATCAGGTAAAGCAGGTCATCAACATCACCGACTTCGGCCACCTCTCCGGAGACAACGAGGGCAACCCCGACCTGGGTGAAGATAAAATGAGTCTCGGCCTCAAGCGCGAGGGGCTTAAACCGACGCTGGAGAATATGCGCAAAATGGCAGAGAAGTATGCCGAGATTTACATTGACGACCTCAAGGCGCTTGGCGTACCGGTGGACACCATATCCTTTCCCCGCGCCAGCGACTACATAGAAGAGCAAGTGGCGCTTATAAAAACGCTCGAGCAAAAGGGCTATGCCTATCAGACAAGCGACGGAGTGTACTACGACACCGCTAAGTTTAAGAGCTATGGAAAGCTTGGAAATATCAAATTGGAAAATCTGCAGGAAGGCGCGCGTGTGGAGGCAAACAAAGAGAAGCGGAGCCCGCACGACTTCGCACTTTGGAAGTTAAGTTCGGAGTTGGGTTGGAAGAGCCCGTGGGGCAAAGGCTTCCCCGGCTGGCACATCGAGTGCACCGCTATGATTTTTAAACTCCTCGGCAAACAAATTGACATCCACACCGGAGGCGTCGAGCATATCCCGATCCACCACAACAACGAGATAGCTCAGGCCGAGGCGGCAACCGGCAAGCCCTACGTGAAATATTGGCTCCACAACGCGCACATAACAATCGAGGGGAAAAAGATTTCGAAGTCTTTAGGCAACACGGTGTACCTCTCACAGCTGGTAGACCGCGGCTACTCCCCGCGCGCCTTCCGCTACTGGGTCTTAACCGGCCACTACCGCACGCCGATGAACTTTACGTGGGAGGCTATTGAGGGCGCCGATCAGGCGCTGAAACGCTTGACGCGCGCGTACCTTGAAGCCAGAACAACTGCGCCTGACGAGCGAGTGGGTCCTTCGGCACTAAGGAGCTCGGAGGGCGCGGTTGTGAAGGATTCTTTTTTGAAGGCTTTTTATAACGCGATAGCCAACGACCTCGGCACCGCCCAGGCAATCGCGCTGGTGTGGGACAACTTGAAGTCTCTCGACCAAGACACCCTGCGCAAGGTAGATCAGGTGCTGGGTCTCGGGTTTACTGCAGAACAAGAAGCGGCAAAGCTCAAAGTGCTCAAAGGCTCCGACATCCCCGAACACATCCAAAATTTGCTTGACGAGCGCGAGCTTGCCCGCAAAAACAAAGATTTTTCTAAAGCCGATGAGCTGCGCAGAGAGATTGAGTCGCAAGGATTTGTGTTAAAAGACACGCCCGAAGGCCCTAAAATATCGAAGAGTTGATAGCTCTTGTTAATTTTTTATAAAGAGCTATGGTAATTCTGCTCCCCAAAACGGGTGTAGCCTGTCGTCGACCAGATGTCGATGTGTACCTAGAAAGGACTGACCAATGGACATCCCATTGACCACTCCCAAACTTATCCCGGCAACTCAAGGGCAAATCCGCCAACTCGGTGGGCTTTTCGAAAAGGTCGCTGCGGAGACTCCTCTCCATCGCCCGGCTGTCCAGATGGCAATGAGACAAAGTCGCTTCAAAGAGCTCGAGGAGGGTATCAGCAATCTTCTCCTCAAGGTCGCGAGGCCTTTTGAGGAAGTCGGTGAGCCGTTCGAGCGTGACATCAACTGGGCACCTTCGCTGGCTGAGCTTCGCTCTTTTTGTGCTCTCCATATTGGGAAGATCGAAGGCGAGATCTTTCCACAGTTCCGCGAACATAGCGGAACCCTGTGGACCCGCAAATATCAGATTCTGGAGCTCCTCACGCCCGTGCCGATTGAGTATCTCGGTGATGGCACGTATGTTCACGGAACTCTACAGGCAAGCGGCTATGATCACACCGGTGTGCGTGAAATAATGACACTCGCCGCGAGCGGCTTTGACTTCCGCAAAGCAATGGGCGGACGAAGCGTCAACAGTGTCGTGATCGTCGGGACCGGAACCAGTCTCTCCAACCCAATCCTCAACGGCGACAGCCTCGTCCCTGGTGTTGAGTGTAGCTTCGACAAGTACGACGAGAGTTTCCGGGAAGTCCGCTTCACCCACTTCTCGTGGGCGGCAACTCACCCACACGAGTATCGCATCCTTGTGAGGCTGCGGAAGTAGTACGAAGAAACACAGGGTCCGCTTCGGCGGGCCCTTTCCCTTTTCTCACTTAAACAATAAACGGCTCAAATAGCGCTATGTGAGCCATTTCGCTATTTATCCCCTCTTTGTCCACCTACCCACAGCGGCGGGGTTTTGCGCTTACTTCCCGCCCCCTATCAAAAAGAGTATTCTGTATGGACTATGCCGCGCAAGAAGAAGGACATCGGGTTGCGTACGCCTCCTCAAACTCTTGAGTCCGAAAAGGCGTTTTTGGGTGCACTGATGATCAGGCCCGAGGCGATGGCCGAGGCAGTAGACGCAATCCACGCCGACGCATTTTACAGCGAGAAGCATCGGATTATTTACCGCGCGATGCTTTCGCTCTGGCAAAAAAACGAGCCAATTGACGTAGAGAGCGTGCGCTCCGCGCTCTCCGACCAGAAACAGCTAGAGCCTGTGGGCGGCGTTATGTACTTGGCCGAGCTTGCGGCCGAGGTGCCTGCGGCCAGCAACGCTCGCCACTACGCCAACCAGGTGCAAAAAAAGTCGATGTTGCGCAACCTTATAGACGCTGGCGAGTATGTCGCCGAGCTCGGCTACGACGAAGGCGAGGAACTCGAAGAGGTGCTGGATAAAGCCGAAAAAAAGATTTATGAAGTAACCGCCACCCCTACCCTCTCCAAGTTCACGCCGCTTCGAGAGTCTTTGACCGAGGCGTGGGCGCGGCTTGAGCACTTGCAGGAGCACAAAGACGAGATGCGCGGCATCCGCACCGGCTTTAAAGAGCTCGACAACCTGCTTGCGGGCTTTCAAAAATCCGACTTAATTATCCTTGCCGCACGCCCCTCGATGGGTAAAACCGCGCTCGCGCTCGACATTGCCCGCCAAACGGCCGTGCACTACCAAACGCCGGTCGGGATCTTTTCGCTCGAAATGTCAGCCCAACAGCTCGTTGACCGCATGGTCGCCGCCGAAGCGCGGGTCAACTCGTGGAACCTGCGCACCGGCCGCATCTCCGACAAGGAAGATTTTGCCCGCATCCACGACGCCTATGACCGCCTGAGCCAGGCGCCGATATTTATCGATGACCAGCCGGGCAACAACATTTTGAAAATGCGCGCGGTGGCGCGCCGCCTCAAGCGAGAGCAGGGCCTGGGTCTCCTGGTTGTCGACTACCTCCAGCTCATGATGCCCACCAACACCCGCGCCTCGGACAACCTGGTACAGCAAGTGACCGAGATCTCCCGCTCGCTTAAAAACCTGGCACGCGAGCTCGACGTGCCGGTCTTGGCGCTCTCCCAGCTCTCGCGCGCGGTTGAGCAGCGCCGCGGCAAGCCGCGCCTCTCCGACTTGCGCGACTCCGGTTCAATCGAGCAGGACGCCGACGTCGTGATGTTTATCCACCGCGACGACAAGATGAACGAAAACTCGGAACGTCCCAACATCGCCGAAATCCTGATAGAAAAGCATCGCAACGGCCCTATCGGCAAGGTGGAGTTCTACTTCGACGACAAGCGTACGACCTTTACCTCGATAGACAAGAGCGACTTCGGCGTGTTTAGCGCCGCTGCAGAAGATTTTTAACTAAGGCGAGGCCTTGCCATTGGCAAGGCCTCGCCTTGACATAACATGAACCCAATTGACCGATTAACCCAAGCTTTCGAGAAATTTCCGGGTATTGGCCCGCGGCAGGCGCGGCGCTTCGTGCAATATCTCCTGCGCGAGAGCGGCATGGCCCGCGCCACCCTTGCCGACGACATCAAACAGCTCGGTACCAACACCTTTCAATGCAAACAATGCTTCCGTTGGTCGGTTAAAGACGGGATAAAAAACAGTCTCTGCTCAATTTGTTCCGGCACCTACCGCGACAAAGGCGTTATCTTTGTCGTAGAGAAAGACGCCGACATCGACAACGTGGAGAAAAGCGGTTTTAAAGGGCTGTACTTCGTGCTGGGCGGCGTGGTCCCGCTTGCCGCCGAGGAGCCCGAAAAACATATGCGTGCCAAGCAGCTTTTGCAGCGGATTGAGGCCGATGGCTCACAAAAGATATTGAAAGAAGTTATTTTGGGCCTCTCGGCTACAACCGAAGGCGACCATACTCGCACTTATTTACAGGAAAAGCTCATGCCGGTTGCCGAAGCGCTCAATTTTAAACTCTCCTCCCTTGGCCGCGGGCTCTCCACGGGCTCGGAGCTTGAATACGCCGACCCGGATACTATTGCAAATGCGCTCTCGTCTCGTAGTTGACAAGTACGCATATTTCGTCCTATAATATTGGCGGTAAGTAAGGGTCCAGGCATCCCGCCGTGGTCCCTAAAAACTGCAAAGGAAAAGCTCGATGTTCTCTAACATCCCTCTTCTGGCGGCGTTCTCGGCTGTTGCCGCGGTGCTGCCGTTGCTCTTGGTGCGACGCTTCGTCGCGGCGGGAGTCATGACTGTCATTTCGTTTTTCGTGCTCTGGGCGGTGTACTACATCGCCATGCCCACGACGATATGGCCGCTCTTCGGCTTCCCCGGCCTCTGCGTCGCAGTGTTCTGGGTAGTTGCGGCAATGTTGGCTGCCATGCATGACGGCCCTAAGTGGGGCTTCCTCATGCCGGTCGGCTATGTGGTCGCGCTTATCGTGACGGGCATCTACGGTTGGAGCCTCTTCAACGCTTCGACCTACGCCACCCTGATCGGCGAAGTGGAGGAGAGGGTTTGGACGGATGACGTCCAGCCCAAAGATCCGCGGCATATGCGGATGGTCTCCGACGGAACGGCGCTCTACATCGCCCAGAAGGCGGTGGCCAATGCCGGTGCAATCGGGAGTCAGTTCCAGCTCGACTCAACCCATATGACACTCCAGAGGGTCAAGGAACGGCTCGTCTACGTCATCCCCTTCGACTTCTCCGGATTTTCGAAGTGGACCGACTCCGACGGCGTGCCTGCGTTTATCATCGTCGATGCGGAAGACCCCGAACGCCAACCTCGGCTTGTGAAGCTCGAGGGCGAAGAGCTCCTCAACTTCACGCCGAACGCCTACTTCGGGTACAAGCTGAAGCGCTACCTTCGCCAGAGAGGCTTTGTCAACGACGGGCTCTCGATCTACAGGTTCGAGCTCGACGAAGACGAGAAGCCTCACTGGGTCATCCCGACCTACAAGCCTACCGTCTCGTGGTGGGGCAAGAAGGTCACGGATGTGGCGACGGTTGATCCCTCCACCGGCGACATCGCGCGCTACGCGCTCGATGAAGTGCCGGGCTGGATCGACAGGGTCTACCCTTACGAGTTCGTCAACAACTATGCGAACTGGTGGGGCACCTACTCCGGCGGCTGGCTGAACTCCTGGTGGGGCCAACAGGGCCTTACCCAGACCGAGGTCGGCACGCTGATCTACGGTGAGGGAGATAAATCGGAGTGGGTCATCGGCATCACCTCTACCGGTGCTGCTGACGACTCGCTTATTGGACTCCTCTACGTCGACAGCCGCACTGGCAAGCCGATTTACTACCGGACGAACGGCGGTGCAACCGACGAGGCAATCCTCGAGAGCGTCAACAATAACCAATACGTGAAGATCAAAACGCTCCATGGAACGACGCCTCAGATCTACAACGTCTACGGTAGGATAACTGCCGTGGTGCCGCTCGTGAATTCCGCGAACGGCTACCAAGGCGTTGCCATGGTCCCGCTCGACAACGTGCAGAACGTCGCGGTGGGACCGACGCAGTCTGAGGCTCTTCGGGGCTATCAGTCGTTGATCTACCGGTCGGGCCAACAGGTGGCGCTCAACGCCGCCACTGACTTGAAGGAGCTGACTGGCATCATCGATCGCATTCGACAGGACGTCGGCGCCACAGGCTCGGTCTACCTCTTCCACATCGAGGGGGCGCCGCGTATTTTCACCGCCTCCAGCGGTGAATACGTGAAGCTCGGCGTCACGCAACCGGGCGACACGGTGGCCGTGTCCTATGTCAACTCCGGCGAGGACGTGGTTCCGGTGCAATCGTTCGATAACCTCTCGCTGCCACTCGATAAGAGTAAGCAGCAGGAAGAAGTCGGGCGGGCTGCCGAAGCCAAGCGTATCGACGAGAAAACTCGGGCCACCGCCGGCGACCTAGTCGAGAAGATCAAGTCGCTCTCGCCTGATGAGCTCGTGCGGGTCGAAGAGTTCCTCAAGCAGTAACAAGTACAACTAGCCAGAAATGGCGACGGCCCGGGACATTCATCCCGGGCCGATTTCTTTTTCTTATTTAAGAGAGGTTATTTTGATCTCAAAAAACGGCTGCCGGTGCCCGCGCTTTTTAAAGTAGTTGGATTTTGCTTTATATTTAATCACCGTGACCTTTTTGGCGCGGCTTATCTTGTTGACCGTCGCGGAAACCTTAGCCCCCTTGATATAGGGCGCGCCAATAGTGGTGTCCTGGCCGTTATCAACCATAAGGACGTTCTCAAAGGTCAGCTTGTCGCCAGCCTTAAATTCTCCTTTAATCTTCTCGATTTTAAGGGTATCGCCTTCGGAAACCATATACTGCTTCCCGCCGGTCTCTATGATCGCAAACTCCTTTTGCATGGCCACAAATATAACCTATTTTGCTAAAAAGACAAGCCCGGCGTTTTCGCGCCGGGCTGCTGCTAGATGCACTGACACTATATAATGCGCGTATGTGCTCTCTGCTATGGGCCCTGACTCTTAACGTAAAAATATCCCGTGATCATATATGCCGCAATCATGGCAACCGCCGCAATCAATATACTGGGTATTTGAGGGCCTACTTCTACAAATGATTTCTCCATAATGTATAGAAGAAACATCGGGTATGCGTAGAGCAGCAATATCAAAGCAATAATGAGCATAGCCACTTCATACGTAAGGGCGAGGGCTACTCCTACTAATGCTGCAGCCGCTATGAGTTGAAAGTCCATGGTTCACTCCCACGTGTAAGGAAACAAATGCTTTTATAATTATACCACACTTTTGTAAAATTGCCATGTGTATACCTCACTTGCCTACCACTACAACAGGAGTATTGTAGGGGCGGCTGGGTGTTCGAGGTCCTTACTATGGTCAGCGGCATCATCTTTTGGGTCTTGATATGCGCCTTCGCTTACTGGGCCATCAAGAGCCTTATCGACCAAGTTCGGGCATCCCGTATGCCCGAATAACACAGATGCCCCTGCACGGCGTATTTCCACCCCCGTCCCCAGTGCCGCTGTGCATGAGCGAAGCCACGAAACCGTCGACCCCCGGTTTCGTGGCTTTTACTTTTTCTATACAAGAAAAGCCCGGCGCGTACGTCGGGCTCACATGTCGGGTTCGGTAAACGCAAATGAGCAGCGCATGACCACTCGTTTGCTGCGGACGCCTATCATCTGGGCGAAGAAAAAGCGGACGGCAACCCCCTCGACTTGTTTCGAGCCACGGTCTACCAGTCGGAGCAATGCAAGTTCATCTCGGTCAAGATGATACGGGAAGCGCACTCTATCCATACCACCAAGTCGTATATGTTCTCCGTAATTCTCGATTATCAACTGTCCAACCTGGGGCAGCAGTTCGAGCCCAGACACTATCTCTTTTGGGGCGTTAGCGTATGAGATAAGAAAGTCTATTTTCTTAGCCACTCTTCACCTCCAGACTAGCCTCCCAAAACCCTACCCCACCTAGTCTTTCCCCTCAAGTACCGGCCGGTCGAGCACCGGAACATCTATAGCTATCTCGGCCGAGGCGTCTATGCGCAACACGTCTTTTTCTATCTTGCCCAGCTCTTTGGTGCCCGCGTTAAAGTGGTTAACGGTTGTAGAGAGTGAAGCGCCCAATTTTTTATAATAGTCCTGGTATGCGTTGATATGTCGCCCCAAGGCCTCAACATTTTTAGCGATATCTTTCGCCGCCTCTTCAATCTTAAATGCCTTAAAGCCGTAGAGCACTGACTGCAAGTATGCGGCAAAGGTCGTGGGCGATACGATAATCACCTTCTTTTCGTTGTAGGCGTAGTCAATCAAGTTGCGCGTATTAACCTTAACCGCACCGACTTCGTTGATAAGTAGGTCGTAGTAGATAGCCTCTGCGGGGATGTACATAAACGCAAAGGGCAGTGTGCCGTCTTTGGGCCGGACATACTTGGCGCACTCGTCGATGCGCAGCTTCAAGTCGTTTTTAAATGCCTTTTCAAGCTCAGCGCGCTCTGTGTCCCCTATCGCGTTGATAAGCCGCTGGTAGTTGTCGAGGGAAAACTTGGCGTCAACCGGGATAATCCCCTCTTTCGTCATAATTGCCGCGTCTACCGTCTCTCCGCCCGGGAACTCGTACTGCATTTTAAACGCGGTTGGCGGCAGGATGTTGCCTAAAATAAGTTCAAGAGACGCCTCGCCCAAGTTGCCGCGCTGTTTTTGATGCTTCAATACTTTCTCCAAATTTTGGAGCTGCTCGGCGATAGTAAACACTTGTTTGGTCGACTCCTGCGTTGCCGAGACGCCGCGCACGACCTCTAGCAATTTCTCGTCGATTGCGTGCGTCATCTGCTGCATCTGGTTTTGGAGGAGCATAAAGCCCTGCGTGTCCGGTGGGGGCAATTCAACCGGCGCAGTTCCCCTCTGCCAGAGCATGTAGAGAAAAGCAAAGTTGCCGAGCACAAGGAGAATCAAAATTATGAAAAGCGGGTCCATTCCAATATCGTAGCATCTTTGCTATGCTTGAGGTACACAAATTTATGACACACGAAGAACTTAAGGCAGGTATTAAAGAGGCGATGAAGGCCAAAGACGCGGTGCGGCTCTCCGTCTTCCGCGGGCTTGTAACTGCCGCCACCAACGAGGCAATCGCCAAAGGCAAGGGCCCTGATGCTCTGCTAACCGACGACGAGTTGATGACTGTAATCATGCGCGCAGCCAAACAGCGCAAAGACTCTATCGAGCAGTTTGAAAAGGGTGGCCGCCCAGAGTTGGCGGAGAATGAAAAAGCGGAGCTTGCGGTTATTGAGACCCTCCTCCCCGCGCAGATGTCGAGAGACGAGATTGAAGCTGCGGTTAAGGCAAAGGCGGCAGAGCTAGGGGTTGTGGACAAAACCGGCGCTAACAAGCTTATAGGCGCTCTGATGAAGGATCTAAAGGGCAAGGCGGATGGTACTATAGTTAAAGAAGTTATCACCACCCTCTTTCCGTAGCTTGACAAACGCTCAAAAATCTGCATAATTATTATCAGTAGATTTTTGAGTTTTTCCAATCGAACTTGGCTGAGGAGGCCATCATGGCGAAAGAGTTTGAAAGCGGCATATATCGTGAGTCGGAGGATATGTCTCTGACTCGTGTACGTCTTGTCGACGCCATTCGCGACGCGGAAGAAGTCATAGAGTATGTCCGGCGTCGCAAGCAGTTTCGTGGTCGCTATAAAGAAAAAAGGCCGACACGAGCACAGCACCATGCGACTTTGCGCATGACGGCTGACCTCGACGTTGAGCCTGACGGCAAGTTGCCGTTATGAGCGTAAAGCAATGTGACGAGTTCGGATCAGATCTATTCAAGTCCGGACTTGAGAACGGCGTTACGCTCGATCCTTTCATTGCCCAGAATTTGATCGACGAAGTCGAAAAAGGGAGGGGCCCGAGCTACCAGGCAGTGTGTGATGCTGCCCTGGACATGTATTTACTCGAAGGGGTTGAGCGCCAGGCCTTCACGGACTTTTTAGGCCGTGTATTCGGCCGGCGGCGGCGAGAACGTCAAAGAATCCGTCGTGAAGCGTTTTCTATCCCCTTCGCTCCGAGATGAAGGACGGACCCAGACCATTCTGCGGCCCGTCCTTTTTGTTTTCATTTCTCCCCCAGCGTATCGAGCGCGAGTTTTGCAAAGAATTTGATGTCGGGGTGGAGGTCAACCGTGTCCAGCTCTTCTTTAGTAAACCACCTCACTTCGTCTGTCGGGTTTTCAAGCACCACCTTATCGGTTTCGCTCGTGCCAAAGTACATGTGGTCAATATGCTCGTGCGTTGGCGAGATATGATGCCGATGTAAGCCAACTGGCGGTATCAGATGTTTGTGTGGCCCTTCGGTTTGATTAAACTTCCGGTTGCCGTCCCATAACGTTACATCAAGCCCTACCTCCTCCTTTGCCTCCTTTACTGCCGTTTCGTTCGGGTCTTCGTTGAGCTCAATATGCCCGCCGGGCCCAAGCCAGATATTATATTTTTCGTGCTTGCGCAAAAGCACTTTGTTTTTATGCACGATAAGCACGCTCGCCGTAAAATCTATTTCTTCGTGGATGTGGGCCATCGCGTTTTAACTATACATTATTTCGTGCTATAACCTTGTTCGGCTTACCATCCAAATACAAGGAAGATGAGCCATGAGCATATGCAAACGATGCAGAGGCTCGGGCTCTCTCCTGCGCATGAGGAAAGGGATGCCGCCGAGCAAGTGGTTTAAGACCTGTACCAACTGTGCAGGCACCGGCGTGCGACCAGCTCTTAAATATCTTCGCGCATACGAGCGCAAGCATCTGCAACTGCCGGGACATCGTTGATGCCCGGCAGTTTCTTATTTGACAAATGTCAGATTCGTTATACCATGCTCCTAACGCGTTCTTGCTGCACACTAAAAAGGGAGGTGCCCATGCGCACCGTGCTTTTGGACTACTACATCGACGAGCTCACCAGGCTCTTCGGAAAGCCGCTCCCGCCAGCACCAGAGGAGGAAATGAGGGGGCGTTTCAACGAGAAAAACTATCGCGGGATGATGACACTCATCAAAGTTTGCATGGGCTTCACCGCCAAGCTCAAGATCGGCTGGAAGCCGCCCAACTCGATCCCGGTGGAAGAAACACTGTCGATCGAAAATCTGGTGAGCACACGTGGCGTACCATTCGAGCGCCAAGAGTTTGTGGTCTTTATTCACCGCTCGACGGTGGAGATAGCGCCCTTCGAGATGTTTGCGACCTCAGTCGCCAACCTGTTGGCATCTGTCCTTCTCCAGTCAAAGAAGAGTTCGCTTGTCGGCGACCCCGCTGCCTCAGATGTTGCGGCGATGTATCTTGGCTTCAGCAATCTCTATTTGAAGAAGGAGGCCCATACGTCGAGACGCGTTACTCCGAAGGCGGGCGGCCGCGTTGATGTTGATTACGCCGAGCGTGGCACTGAGGGAGCAATTACCGAAGCCGAAGCACGCTACGTTGCGGCTCGTCTGGCAGAGCGCTTTGGTGAACACGGTGCACTCTGACTCCGCAAATGTACGCAGACTGCACCACCCTGCCCTCGACCGCCCCAGATATGAACTGGGGCGGTCTTTCATTTCTCCCCCAGTGTAAAGTGTTGTTTATTATTTCCGACCGTGAGTTGCAAACAACACTACACCAGTTATAAGCTATAGCATAATTTTGGTGTATACGTTTAAGTTAAGCTATAGCAATAGTTAAACGTATTTGCATCAAACGTATATAAACGCCACTGATCACTTCAAATACTTCTTCCCATTTAATTTATCGGGCAGGAAACTCTCCTCATCATATGCTTTGTATCCCTTGCCGTACTTCAGGTCTTTCATCAGCTTGGTCGGCGCGTTGCGAATTTTAAGCGGGACAGGCAGGTTACCAAACTTTTTTACATCATCCACTGCCTCAAAGTACGCATTGTAAGAGCTCCGGTCTTTTTTGCACTTGGCGAGGTACACCACGCCGTGCGAAAGGTTAATCGCGCACTCCGGGTAGCCGATTTTTTGGCACGCATCAAACACCGCGTTGGCAACCACCAAGGCCGTGGGGTGTGCCAGGCCTATATCCTCGCTCGCAAAGATAACCATCCGCCGCGCAATAAACAGGGGGTCTTCCCCCGCATCTACCATACGCGCCAGGTAGTAGAGCGCGGCATCGGGCTGTGAGGCACGCATTGATTTTATAAACGCGCTTATCGTGTTGTAGTGCTCCTCGCCCTTTTTGTCGTAGCGCAGGTGGCTCGACTGGATGCTTTCTTTAAGTGTGTCGACGGTGATTTTGCCGTAGAGCTTCTGGGTATTTTCAAGCACGGTAATGGCTTGGCGCGCGTCGCCCTGCGCCATTGCGATAAGCCAGTCCTTTGCTTCTTTACCTACTTTCATCTTGGTGCGTTTGATGATTGCCTCCATCTCTTTGTCAGTAAGCTCATTCAACACAAACACGCGACAGCGCGAAAGGAGAGCGGGTATAACCTCGAACGAAGGGTTCTCGGTTGTGGCACCTATAAGCGTCAGCTCACCGCGCTCGACAAATGGCAGCAAGAAATCCTGCTGTGCTTTGTTAAAGCGATGAATCTCGTCGATAAATAAAACCTTTGGTTTGAGACTAAACTGCAGGGCGCCTCGCTCCCCAACTATTTTCTTAATATCTTCCTTACCGGAGTCAACTGCAGACATTTCGTGGAACTCGGCGTCAAGCGCGTTGGCATAAATTCGCGCAAGCGTTGTCTTGCCACTGCCGGGCGGCCCCCACAACAAAAAAGAGAATAGGTGCCCCTCTTCAATAGCCGCCCGCAGGGGCTTGCCTTCCCCCACCAAATGCTCCTGGCCTACGAAATCCTCTAGTATTTGAGGCCTTATTTTGTTCGCCAAGGGCTCCATATACAGAGCAGTCTATACCCCGCCTGTATTCCCGTGAAGCACCCTGGTATGCTGTAAACAGACTGACCTTATACAGTTTGACCGCAAACCAGAACCAAGAAAGGATCACACGCCATGTGTGGAGTCGGCGGAGTCTTGATGAAACGTGCTTTGGAAGAGAGTGATGCTTCCGCCGCTCGCATGGCGGGGCTTCTTGCTCGACGGCTTCAGCATCGAGGTTATGAAGGCGTCGGCATGTGTGTGTTCGGAAATGGACCACAACCTTCTGTGCACATGAGGCATGACATGGGTTTGGTGCGTGATGTATTGCCCCCTGATGTCTGCAGCAGCATGCCCGGCCCTGTCGCCGTGTTCCAAACCCGTTACTCAACGAGTGGAAAAAAGAATGACTCAAATCCTCAAAGAAACCTCGGCCCGTTCTTTGCGGAAACTGAAATCGGCCCCGTGGCACTTGCCCATAACGGCAATCTTGAGGGGGCTGAGGCAACGCGAGAACAACTAATGAAGAAAGGCGGTATCCTCCAATCAGATACCGACTCGGAACTCGCTCTGCATGAGATCGTTCGGGCAAAGGGTATTACCTTCCGCGAACGGCTTCATGCAGGAATTTCAAATATCCCGCTTGCCTACTCATTTGTCATTGGCAGGCCGGAGGGGCTTTACGCTGTGCGGGACCCGTCGGGCGTTCGACCTCTCTTCATGGGCGAGAATGAAGAGGCTTATCTTGTCGCTTCCGAGGACGGTGCTATCCGTTCTGTAGGAGGCACGGTCTTGGGGGAGGTTGAAAACGGAACCATAACCGTCCTCTCTTCCGCAGGTGTGAGTGTGTTTCGGTTTGTGCCGAAGACGCCCAAGCGCCTTTGCCTCATGGAGTATGCCTACTTCATGCGACAAGATACACAAGGGGCCTATCTGGCTCGCATCGCGGCTGGCCGGCTTCTTGCCCGCAACTACCCCGTTCCTAGTCACTCCTCGGCCCCGGTAGTGGTAGTTGGCACACCGGAGTCGGGACTCATAGCCGCAGAGGGCTATGCGTGCGAAGCAGGGCTTCCGCAAAGGATTGGCCTGGTGCGGGACAATATTGAACTACGAGCATTTATGGCTCCCACCGACGAAGAACGCAAAATAACACTTGCGCTGAAACTCGCGGCGATTCCGGACGCTGTCAAAGACGCAGTAGTGATCAATGTTGATGACAGTAATGTGCGGGGTCATACGTCCCATCGCATCGCCCGCCTTCTCTACGAAGCGGGCGCCAAGGAGGTGCATATCCGGTATGCAACTCCGAAAATAGTTGCCCCCTGCATCCGGGGTCTGGACTACCCCACCGCAGAGGAGCTGTTCGCGCACCACTACCCGACCGAAGCGGCAATGGCAGCTAAATTCGGCGTTCAGTCGGTAGCTTACCTCACCATTGATGAATCGAGGCTTGCCTACAGCGAAGGCACCGGTCAGGAGGACTTCTGACCGGTGCCTTCGCTGTAGGC
>MEWW01000011.1:19308-20780 GCA_001775475.1 Candidatus Adlerbacteria bacterium RIFCSPHIGHO2_12_FULL_53_18
AGGTCGTACCTACCTTTTTGCCGGGATTAAAGACGTCGTATGGGTCAAAAATCTTGTTAACTTGCAAAAACAGCCCGTACATCTCTTTGCCAAACATTTTTTCAACGTAGGGCGTCCGGACAAACCCGTCGTTATGCTCGCCGGAAATAGAGCCGTGATACTTGAGCACTAGGTCATACACCTTGTGTGAAAGCTCGTCGATAATCTTGCCCGTATCGGAGCGCTTGGGGTCGACAAGTGGAATGATGTGGAAGTTGCCGTCGCCCACGTGCCCCGCTACCGTGTAGGTGAGGTCGTATGCACTTAAAATCCTCTCAAGTTTAGGCAAAAACTCAGGAAGCGCCATAGGGTTCACCACAAAGTCGTCGATAAATGGGGCTGTGCGCTGGCCGCGGACTTTTTTGCGCAGCAGGTTAAAGCTCTCGCGCCGGATAGTCCAGTATTTGCGGGCGCCACGCTCGTTTTTAGCCACGCGTACGCCGACATGATTTTTGTTGTGTCTTACTTCCGCGGCAAGCTTTTGCGCCTTTTGCAGCGCCTCGGCCTGGCTGTGTGCGCGGAACTCGACCATTAAAACGAGCTTCGGTATGCCGCCAGTTAAGAGCATCCAGACCTCGGGTAAAAAGGCCAATCCTAAGCCGATAATCCCCGACTTCATCTGCACTGCAAACTCCGGGAAATACTTTACCGCGAGGTGAAAGGTATGGTCGTCGTATGACTCAAAGCTATCGGGCTCGTACTTCAACACCTCAGGCACCACTTCGCCAAGCTCGGAAAGCGAGTTTAAAAATATAATGGTCATCGCCGAGTAGGGCTTGGGGTGCACGAGGCCAAACTTGATTTTGGTGATAAGCCCCAAGGTCCCTTGCGAGCCAACAAACAATCTCGCCAAATTCATAGAGTGTACCCCATCGCCGATGTCCCAGAGCGCGTAGCCGGAGGAGTTTTTCTCCACGGTCGGTTTGTGCTCCTCTATGATCTTGCGGTGCTCCGGCGTTGAGAGGAGTCGTGACATTTTGCGATACACCTCGCCTTCAAACGACTCTTCGGCCAGTTTGCGCTGCAGTGCCTCGCCTTCGAGTTTTTTAAGCGTATGCACCTCGCCGTCGGCTAACACGACCTCAAGCTCTTCGACGTAGCGCGCGGTTTTGCCGTACTTTAAGTTTTTTTCCCCGCCGGAGTTGTTGGCTGCCATGCCGCCCACGGTGCATATCTCGCGACTTGCGGTGTAGCTCGGCAACTCAAGGCCTTTTTTCTTTGTTTCCTTGTCGAAGTCGCGGAAATACATCCCTGGTTCAACGGTAGCCGCCTTGCTCCCCACCTCGATAAGCCGGTTTAGGTGAGTGGTCATATCCACCACAATCGAGTCGGTTAAGGGGCCGCCGGACATATCGGTCCCCGCCGCACGTGCTGTGAGAGATATTTTGCTGTGCGGGTCTGTCTTCTTTTTCTCCGCGACAAAATGCACAAGC
>MEWW01000012.1 GCA_001775475.1 Candidatus Adlerbacteria bacterium RIFCSPHIGHO2_12_FULL_53_18
GGGGTTAGTTGCCCCCACTCTTTTTCGTGCGGCAGGATGCGAAGTGGTAGAGCACTTAACCAACGTTGATCCTACCTATCCTCACTACACTCCCAACCCCGACGGTACCGCGATGATGGAGGATACGGGAGCGCAGGTTGTCTCTCACAACTGCGACTTGGGTATGGCCTTCGACGGAGACGGAGACCGTTTAGGTATTACTGACGAGAAAGGAGCGACGGTCTGGCCAGATCGGTATCTCATTCTTCTTTCGCGGCTCGTGCTCTCAAAAAAACCGGGGGCAAAGATTGTTTTTGACGTAAAGGTCTCGGAGGCTCTTCCAGAAGACATTACTGCACACGGCGGGATTCCTATCATGTACCGAACCGGTCATTCGTATATCAAGGCAAAACTTGCTGAAAGCGGCGCAGCGCTTGCTGGAGAGATGAGCGGGCATATATTTTTTGCCGAAGGGTATTACGGATTTGATGACGCCTGCTTTGCGGCATTAAAAATGCTTGAGTACTTGTCAGAGGCGGATAAAAGTGTTTCCGAACTTATCGCTTCCACCCCCTACTATTTTTCAACCCCTACCATCCAGGTGCAGACCACCGACGAGGAAAAGTACGGCATTGTCGATACACTGACGAACACATTCAAGGACCAAGGGTACCGCGTGGTCGATATAAGCGGGGCACGCGTATACCTGGAAGACGGCTGGGGACTAGTGCGGGCGTCTTCTAACACGCCGACGCTAGTACTCCGCTTTGAAGCAAAGAGTAAAGAGGGTTTGAAAAAGATCGAGGAAAAATTCAGAAAAGAATTATCCGTGTTTCCTTCCCTACCTCATGAGTGGAACACTTCGGGCAATTGATTGCGCGTATGAATTTTAAGCCAAAACTTGTCATATTTGACTTTCTCGGCACGATAACCCAGGAAAGGGATCGTATATCCGCAAAAATGGGTGAATCTCTTTCTGATCTTTTTGCAGTTTTACCGACGGCCATATTTTCGGGCGCAGGTTTCAAGCAGTTTGAGACCCAGCTTTTGCCTATGCTCCCAGGCACACATCTCTCGAGGCTCTACCTCTTCCCCACCAGTGCGGCACAATGTTACACCTATCAAAACGGTTCCTGGAAAACGCGTTATGACCACTCGTTTTCGGTTGAAGAAAAGGCACGAGTCACGCAAGCCATGACCGAAGCCCTGGTTGAAGCAGGCCTGGCACAGGAACCGAAAAAGAAATGGGGCGAGCGGGTTGAGGACCGCGGTGCGCAAATCAGCTTCTCGCCGCTGGGCCAGCAAGCACCCGTAGATGCAAAACGAGATTGGAACAGCAAATACGATAATGTGCGCAAACAACTGCATGCCGCACTTGTTAAACGTCTTCCCGATTTTTCCATAAAAATGGGAGGTCTTACTACCATAGACATCACCCACAAAGGAATCACTAAGGCTTACGGCATCAGAAAGCTTATTGAGTTTACCCAAATCTCGATTTCGGAGATGCTCTATGTCGGCGATGCACTGCAGGAAGGTGGCAACGACGCTGTCGTTATTGAAACAGGTATAAAAACTCAGCAGGTGTTTGGGCCGGAAGAAACCGCACAACTTATCGAGGGGTTGCTTGCTGGCGCGGCGAGGTAGCTTTTATATGGCCTGGCAGAGCCATATTTTAGTTAAACAGGTTTAAGAATCCGTTCACCAAGTTCGAGATCGTTTGCACAATGTAGCTGCCGATGTTTGCGACGAATGACTCCGTGGTTGATGCACTTACCTGTACTTCCTCCGGAGTCGTACTCGCCTCTACTGCAATTTCAGTTGCGACTTCTGCGCTTGCTGCTTCGTTCGCGCCAGTTTGCACAGATTCTTTTCCGCCGCTTACCGCCTCTACCGACGTCTCAACACGGATAGGCTCGCCGGGTGCAAATTCTTTCGTCTCTTCTTCACGCGTCGTGACGCCGTCCACCGTTTTTTCGATAATCGTGTGCGAGGTGCCTCCAGAGCTGTTTCCGTTTATTACATTAGTCACTTGAACCGAAGCTGAGGAGTCGCCGGTCACCGTCGTTTGACCAGACTCAGCATACGCACCGCCCGACACGGCGGTTGCCGCCACCATCGCTGCACCTATCAACGTATCTACACTGCTCATGGTGTTAGTGAGTGTACGGTGCCGCCTGCGCTTTTTCAATCGAGAACCCAGATGCTATCTGGCTAAAGATATCTCGCAAGAGCGTCAGGAGTGGATGGGAGCTGAAAGCGGAAGAGGGGAAGAACCCTGCGCTCGTTGGAGGGGTGGTAGCGGCCTCTGCCACAGACTGGAACAGATTGAACTCTGCGATGAGCGGAAAGTCGATTGCCGACCAGGGGAAGGGTGCGGGCGCGTCACCGACCGGTTCGGTTGAGCCTGGCTGGAGCTCGCCGTTGCGGTAGAGCTCTATCTGACGCACTTGGAGCGGCGAGAGCGGAAAGTCCTTTGCACCATTGCAGTAGAGCTCGTTTATCTTCTTGCGGGTGGTGAAGTATACATGACCCGTCGGGTAATCAATACCCCATGGCGCCAAGATGTCGTTGACGTGCTCTGATTGGAAGCGCTTTACAGCCGCCACAGACGCCGCGTCGTAAGTACCGTCAGGAACTACCTGTTCATTCCGGCCGTCGCGCAGGAACACCTCGAGGAGGCGCACCTGTTCAGGGTCGTTCTTGCCATAGGTAGTGATGTAGCTTGTGAGGTATGCGGGGCAGCTCTCTGCACCCAACACTTCTCCACCAAGCAGGTTGAGGGAGGTGTAGGTAAACACGGGCTTCATCGAAGGGCTGCTGGTGGTGGGTCCGAGCCTCCCCGTCAGCCGTGCGGCGTTGACATACTCGCCCCCAAGCAGGTTGCCGGTAAACTCAACCGAGTAGGTAACTATGATTTCCTCCCCCGGTTGGATCATCCCCAGGTCCCACTTTTGAGTGTTGACGACATTGCCCGTTGGGTCGCTCAAGACATCCTCGAGGAGCGCGCCGTATACCTTGTTGAGGCCGTTGTTTTTGAGCGTAATAGTGTAGTCGACCGTTGAAGGCGCGGTGGCGGTGGAAACAGATGCGGTTTTGGTAAGAACTATCTTCGCAGGCTTGTACTTGGAGCCAGACTTGTTTGGTGACGAATTGCCGGAGGTAAGCGCGCCTGCAGCCTGCTCTGCGGGAGAAGCGTCCGGCCGCGCGCCGAAGCTGAAGTCGCCGTCCCAGTCGCCCGAGACCGTAAAGAGGCCGAAGAGCCAGTCTTGGTTAATGAGCGTAGTGTTGAGGATGTTGAGCACATAGAGGAAGGACTCCGCGTCGCCCGAGCGAATGCCGGCAAACTGGCCTATAGCTGTGTTGCCGCCCGTTGTCGCCTCGGCAATGGCATTGACCAGCACTTTGGCGTAGTTAGTGGTCTGAAGGTTGTAGTCGGTGATACCGCTGCTCTCTCCTGTGCCGCGGCCGCAGATGATGTCGGCAAACGGTGTCGACTCGCGATCAAAACCGTTCGGCATCTGATACACGTCTCCCGTCCACGTACCGCCAACGGAGATGATAAAGCAGGTAGGCGGATTGATTTGGTTGGCAAAGTTCCCGACAAAGGCGTGCGCGTCGGCATCGCCGCTCTCCACCGCGGAGAAGTCGGTGCCCATTGCCGTGTTACTACCGGAGCTTGCGGTAGAGGTGGCGTTGTTGGTGGCCTCTGCGGTAGAAGTTGCGGCAAGAGTGCTCCCGGCGCCAAGCGATGCTCCTCCGCGTAGTGCCTCAAAGAAGCTCGGCTCCGGGAGGATGATGTCGCTTGAGAGGTCTCCCACGTGGTTCATGAGGATAATGAGGTAGGTGGAATGCACGGCGGTGAGGTCGCCGATGGTGACGGTGAGGTTGGAGCTCGTGCAGTCGCCCGCGTCGATGAGTACGGGGCCGTCGGAGGACTCACCGAGGTTTTCGCCGCTGTTGCAGCCGGCGTAGGTGTTGCGCTCGACATCCGAGATGTTCTCCCCAATGTAGTTAAACAGCGCGTTGGTTGCATGGCAGACCGTAAGGGTGCAGGTGCCCTCCTGCCCCGTCAGATTTCTAAACACGCTTAAGATCCGCTCGCGCAGGTCGAGTTCGTCCGAGAGCGGATTTTGGAGAAGCACAATTTGACCGAATGAGTTGACCAATGCGATGTTGAAAGCAAGTACGTCAAAGACCGATGAGATGCCGTCGCCGGTAAAGATGTTGACGCCGTCTGGGTCTACTCCGGTGTTCTCTCCGGTGTTGGCGGTAGAAGAGGCGGTAGTAGAGGCATTGAGGCCATTGGTGAGATTGACGTCGGTAGAACCGCCGCCCGAGCCTCCGCCACTCTCTGGCGTAGACGAAGCGGTGGAGGTAGAAACATCGGTCTCGATGTCGGTAATGTTGGCACCGGTAGCGGCCGTGGAGCCTGCGGTGGCGTCGCCGGTATTGATTTCTGCGACCTCACCGTCGGGAGCAGGCGCTTCTTCGGCACTCTCTCCGCTCTCGCCTCCCTCTCCACTTCCCCCATCCTCGTTTGGCAGGCCGTCCTCGCCGTCTTCTGCCGGGGGAGTTTCGTCAATAGGCTCGCCATGAGCGCCATCCTCACCTTCTTCTCCTGGTGTTTCGTCCGTGTTGCTATTTTGTGTCTCCGATTGAGTAGTTGTTTCGGGTTCAGGCTCGGTAACTTGAGGCTCTGGTGCAGGCTCTTCTTGCGGAGGAGCTTCTTCCCCCTCTGCGTATACAGGAAGCGCAAAACCCTGCCCCATTCCCATGACAAGCATTGCGAGCATTACGCCCGCGAACCACTTTGCACCTGTCTGCTCCTGTATATCCGTCATGACTCAATTCCGATTAGCTATCAATACTGCCTACCTGAAACCCTCTCGGAGACCTCCTTCGACGTCGCTCAGGACAAGTCGTTTAAAGAAGACCTCATGAGAGGGAGGGATGAGCGACGCCTTGCGGAGTCGAATCCCTGCCCGTCTCTCACAAGAAGATGGATCCTCTTGCTATGTACGTAGAACGTGGAACTAGCGAGTAGTGCGAACAACCGTCGTGTTTACGATGTTGACCGTACCAGCTGCAGAATCTGCATCGCCAGTTACGACTTCGCCGCCGAGGTCACCCTCGCCGCCGTTGCCGCCTTCACCGCCGTTGCCGCCTGCGCCGCCAATATTCTCGTCGTTGTCATCGTCGCCGTGGCCCCACTTCTTCCACCAGCTGTGGCCATTGTCGTCGTCGTTGTTGTCAGCGTCGCCGCCGTTGCCGCCGTCGCCGCCCTCTTCACCGTCGCCGCCTTCAGAACCCTTAGCAGCGTTGTCGCCGGTGTCAGCGTCTGCTGAGGTGCTGTTGATAAGGGTTGCTTCGTTGTCTACATAGACATCAACGCTGTTGTCGGTGTCGCCCTTCTTGCTCTTGTGGAACTTCTTCCACCATGGCTCGTCGCCGTCTTCATCATCATCGCAGCCACAACCCTCGACTTCGATGTCGGTGGTGTTGACCGTGTTGACTGTGCCTGCAGTTGCAGTTGCATCGCCGGTCGAGATAAGCCCGCCAGGGCCACCGTTACCGCCGTTGCCGCCTTCACCGCCTGCGCCGCCGTCGCCGCCAGCGTTGTAACCGCCATCATTCTCCTCAGCGTCGCCGCCGTCGCCGCCGTCGCCGCCCTCTTCACCATCACCCCCCTCGCTTCCGCCAGCGTAGTTGTCGCCAGTGTCAGCTGAAGCGGAAGTGTTGTTGATGATGACTGCGCTGTTGTCGACATCGATCTTAACGCTGTTGTCGGTGTCGCCACCGTACCCACCGTAACCTCCATGTCCACCGTAACCTCCTGCGAATGCCGGCGTTGCAACTGCAAGCATTGCAATCGTCGTTGCAGTCGCAACTACATAGTTGAACTTCTTTGTCATATCGATCTTAGAATAGTTTCTATCCCAGTAATAAGGTTTGTAATTTCTGGCATCCCGCTTCCGTACGGCGAGCGTGATGCCAGTGTATCGACCAGGGTTTAGTGAGCGTGTAGTACGTACAGCTCACAGCACCACGCATTTCCCTTCGCGTCATGCTGCAACCTCTACGTATATAAAAAAGACCA
>MEWW01000013.1:0-4790 GCA_001775475.1 Candidatus Adlerbacteria bacterium RIFCSPHIGHO2_12_FULL_53_18
AGGTCAGGTCAAAGCGGTCGGGCATGTTCATGTCGAGTTGGATAGTTGCAACCTGCCACTCGCGGCCAAGTGAGTCTTTGCCCATAAAGTCGAGTTTAGGGCCGTAAAACGCTGCTTCGCCCATACCCTCAAACGTCTCGGCACCTTTCTCCTCTGCAATTTCACGGAGTATACCTTCGGCATGCGCCCATTTTTCTTTATCTCCCAGATATTTTTCGGGTTCTTTAGGGTCGTGGAAAGAGAGGCGAATGCGCAGATCAAAGCCAAACTTGCCGTAAAACTCCTGGACGATGTCCCAGATTTTCAGGAATTCTTCTTTGATTTGCGGCTCGCGGCAAAACACGTGTGCGTCGTCTTGCGTAAAGGCACGTACGCGCGATAAGCCGTTAAGCTCGCCCGACTGCTCGTCGCGGTAGCACATGGTGGTGTTGGCGTAGCGCTGCGGCATCTCGCGGTAGGAGAAGGGTTTGCGCGCGAAGATTTGCGTGTGATGCGGACAGTTCATGGGTTTGAGGGCAAACTCGTAGCCCTCGCGCGTGGTTATCCGGAACAGGTCGTCTTTGAATTTGTCCCAGTGACCGCTCTTTTCGTACAGCTCTTTTTTAGTGATGTGGGGGATCTCCACCTTTTCGTAGCCGTACTTTTTACGCAGCTCCCAGACAAAATCGTCGAGCTCTTGGCGCAGTATCGTGCCCTTGGGGGTCCAGAGTGGCAGGCCTGAGCCCACGAGGTCGGAAAAGGTAAAGAGGTCAAGCTCTTGCCCTAGGCGCCGATGGTCGCGCTCGTCTGACATATATAGGAGCTATACTACCGCGTTTATTTGTTTTGGCAAAAAGAAAAACCGGCCCGGCGTACGCGCAAGCGACGCCGGGCCGATGGTCATTCCGCCGGTTCTTTATTCTTGGCGGGGGAGAGAAATCTCCTCTCAAACTCCGCGCGGTCGGGGACCGGTTGCCCGTATCCCGGACCTTTCGCAAGAGGATCGGCAAATTCGCCTTCCCCCTCCCACGTGTCGAGCTGTTTGGCTCTCGACTCAGCCATGAACTTTGCGAATGCGCCCATTGTTGCCTCCACGGTCTGGCGCTAAAACTTTACCGCTTTTACTTATACCACGTGTATTAAGAAAAAGCAAGTTATCCCCATACACCACACATAAGCTATAGCTTATGTGTGGTGTAGTGGTTAGAGCGCTTTCAATTTATCGGCAACCATCGAGAGCTCGCCATTGCGCTCTGAAAGGCGGCCTTTGAGCGCGATAATACTCTCCGGTTTCAGAATCTCTTTGTGCTCAGCATAGGCGCGGGGAAAGACCGCCGCCTCTATGGTGCCGCTTAAGTCGGCGAGCTTTACAAACGCCATCTGGTCGCCGCCGCGGGTCAAAATGGTGCGCACGCCCTCAACAATCCCCGCGGCCACAACCACCATTCCCGGCGTCATTTTGGTCTTGAGTTCAGCAAGTGTCATTGGCCGCTGATCCAGCTTTTCTTTAAACCGGTCGAGCGGATGACCCGAGACGTAGAGTCCAAGCAGTTCCTTCTCCCACGCCAAGCGCTCCGCCAGCGTTGCTGGTGCGGCGGGCGGCAGCTTTAATTCCGCGACCTCGTTCATAGTTGCAAATAGGGAATCGTGGTCCAAGTCGGCGGCAGAATCGCGATGATACTGCAACATAAGTTCAATATTCGCGAGCATAGCTCCCCGCTCGCCAAGCGAATCTAGCGCGCCGCATTGGATCAGGCTTTCGAGCCCTTTTTTATTAAGAGCTTGGGTTTTAATGCGATGCAGAAAGTCCGCAAGCGATATAAACTTACCGCCGGCTTTTCTCTCCGCGATTATGTCGTCGGCAACGCCGCGGCCGAAGTTTTTAATAGAGTAGAGGCCGAAGCGGATTGAGTCTTCTTCAATATCGCCGGCAAGGGTCGCTGCCTTGGCTGTGCGCGGGCTGTGCTTGCTAATCATGGCGGTAAAGTCGCCAAAGCTTTCGTTAATATCCGGCGGCAACACGGGGACGCCCATGCGCTTACATTCCGCAACCATGACCGAGACCGTATCGATGTCGCCGGCCTCTGCCGTAAGCACCGCCGACATATATTCAACAGGATAGTTCGCTTTCATGTACGCGGTTTGGTAGGCAACCTTTCCGTAGCTTGCTGCATGCGCTTTGTTGAAGCCGTAGGCGGCAAAAGGCTCGATAAGCTTCCACAATTTTTCTGCGAGTGCAGGCTTCAATCCGCCATATTCGATAAAACCCTTGATAAGTTTTTCCCTCTCCGCAGCCATGACTACGGGAATTTTTTTACCCATAGCTTTGCGCAGCGTGTCGGCCTGGAGCCAGCTGTAGCCCGCGAGCTTGATCGCAGTTAAGAGCACGTCGTCTTGATACACCAGTACGCCGTAGGAGAAATCGAGAAATTCTTTCATCCTTGGATCAAGATAGTGGATCAAGGCAGGGTTGTGCTTGCGCTCTATGTATTGAGGGATGGTTTCCATTGGGCCGGGGCGGAAGAGTGCGACCATGGCGTTGATGTCGTGAATTGAGGTGGGTTTGAGCTCCTTGAGGTAGCGTGTCATGCCGGCGCCGTTTAGCTGAAAGGTACCTTCAGTCTCGCCGCGCGCGAGCATTTCAAAGGTTTTTTTATCATCCAAGGGCACGTTCTCAATATCTACCGTGATGCCGTGTGTGGTCTCCACCAGCTCGACCGAGTGGGCGAGGATGGAGAGGTTGCGGATGCCTAAGAAGTCGAATTTAAGCAAACCCGCCTCTTCGATCGAGTACATGTCGTACTGCGTGATGATCTTTCCGCCCTTTGGGTCGAGCTGAAGCGGCGCGTAAGTGACAAGCGGCTTTGGCGCGATAACGACACCCGCGGCGTGGACAGAAATGTGCCGTGCATTGCCTTCTATTTTTTTGCCAAGGTCAATGATGTCATGTACATCGGCTTCGTTTTTGTACATCTGTGCAAGTTCTGGAGTTTCTGCCAGCGCCCGCTCCAAGGTCATCGGGAAGCCTTGGCTGCCAAATGGCACGGCTTTTGCAATGCGGTCGCCGAGGCCGTAGGGGTAGCCAAGCGCGCGGGCTACGTCGCGCACGACACCGCGCGCAAGCATGGTGCCAAAGGTGCCTATTTGTGCCACCTGAGAGTCGCCGTACTTATGCCTCGTATATTCGATCACCTCGTCGCGGCGATTGTCGGCGTAGTCCATGTCGATATCAGGGGCGGAGGGACGTTCGGGGTTTAAAAAGCGCTCGAAGGGGAGCTTGTAGTCCAAGGGGTTAACGTTAGTAATCCCGGTGACGTAGGTCACAAGTGAGCCGGCAACCGAGCCGCGGATCGTCGTGAGGATTTTGTTTGTGCGAGCAAATTTCAAGAGATCGGCGACGGTTAAAAAGTACGGCGCATAGCCTTTGTCCGAGATAATTTTGTACTCATATTCAATACGCTCTCGTGCCACTGGGTCGTCTGCCAAGCCGCGCTCTATCATGCCGGCCTCAATGAGTTTGCGGAGCTCTTGCTCGGGTGTTGAGCCCTGTGGGATGTCAAAGGCGGGGAAGACCCAGGTGCCGAGATCGAGTTCTAGGTTGCAACGCTCGACTATATCAAGCGTTTTTTTAAGAGCTGCAGGTTTAAACTTCTTTTCCATTTGTTCAGCATTCAAAAAAGAAAAATCCTTTTCATCAGCGTTGATGTCGCCGTCTTGGGGCGCACCGGTACCGATGGCGCAAAGCGTTTCCCAAGCGCGGCGGTCTTCCGGCGCGAGGTAAAAGACCTCTTGCAGTGCGATGCTTGTGTCGCTCGGATCTACCTGTATAACACCATTCGCATGCTCTTTGAGCATTGCCTGCGTCACAGTCGGCTGTTGCGGCGATGCGAAGTTTGCTTTCGTTACCAGAGCGAGAAGGTTTTGATATCCTTCTACATTTTCTGCATATAAAAGAGTGCGTTTGCCATCGCCAACATGTGCGTCAACGCCAATAATTGGTTTAATCTCGGCTTTCTTACACTCTTTGTAGAATTCAATCGCGCCGTATAGGTTGTCTTTGTCGGTTAAAGCAAGCGCTTCGCAGCCTGCCGCCTTTGCCGCGGCGACAATCTCGGGGATTTTGGGCAGCGCTTTGAGAAGCGAGTAGTGACTGTGGACGTGCAGTGGTGCAAACCGTGCGGACATAGATGCAGTATACAGGGCATTCGCCCCTGTGTATAAAACGCGATTTCCGTGGGCATTACCGCTATACTAAAGGCGATACCCATGACTCTATTTCGCCTGCCTGCAAAAGGATTTACCCTCGTAGAGCTCCTTGTTGTTGTAGCGATTATAGGTATTCTTTCAAGCATTGTCGTTGTAGGGTTGGGGTCGTCGCGCGCCGGGGGGCGTGACAAGGAGCGAATAGCAGATCTCATACAGGTACAACTTGCGCTCAAGATGTACGAATTTGATATAGGGAGTTACCCAAGTACGGGTGGCGCTTGGTGGGGCAATTGTTCCACGTATGGTAGCCACGGGACATCAGGTGCATCTGGTTGGGTACCCGATCTCGCTCCCGGATATATATCAATTTTGCCGCTCGATCCCGGACCTACAACTTCAAGCAACTGTTATCTCTACAGATCCAATGGCGATAACTATATGCTTCTTGCTCATAGAACTGTGGAATCGTATACGCAGACAACTAACCCATATCTGCGGCCGAGTTTCGACGGTGTCACGGGAGATGGTTGTGCCGCTAATGCCTACCAAAACACGTTCGCCATGTATACACCCGGAGCGATGTGTTGGTGATCGGCACTGGCACT
>MEWW01000013.1:4823-15517 GCA_001775475.1 Candidatus Adlerbacteria bacterium RIFCSPHIGHO2_12_FULL_53_18
GGGCGGGGGCCGCTGGCCGGACCGGTTTCTGTGGGCGTTGTGGTGGTGCCAGCGACATTTGACCTCACGTTGCTCACAGGCGTCAGGGACAGCAAGCAGATGAGCGAGCTTGGACGCGAGATTTGGTATGAAAAATTGAGGATGCTGGAAGCGGAACATGGGTTGCGGCACAGCGTGCAGTTTTCTTCAGCTCGATTTATCGACGAGTACGGAATTGTGCCTGCCGTGCGCGCGGCTATTGCTCGCGCACTGCGTGTGCTTGAAGTGGTGCCCGAGCAGACAGAGATTTTGTTAGATGGCGCACTCCGCGCACCTCGCCGCTTTATGTATCAAAAAACGATTATCGGCGGGGACGAAAGTGAACCTCTCATCTCTCTTGCTTCCATTGCCGCCAAAGTTAAACGCGACCGGCTGATGCGCAAACACGCTCTGCGGTACCCAGAATATGGTTTTGATATCCACAAGGGCTACGGTACTAAAAAGCACCGTGAAGCGCTCATACAACACGGTCTTTGCGATATACACCGCAAGAGCTTTTGTAAGGTTGAAAAAGGGGTGAGAAAGTGATAGAATTGATTACTGTAAGTACGAAGTTCTGTCCGAGTCATTCCAATAGACATAGGAGGGTAAGAAGTTGACGAACGCCAACGGTAATTCGGGGGATACAGCTTCGCAGGAGGATTCTCCCACAAAAGCTTGTGCCTTGATCGGGTGCATTCTCGATCGCACACGTGACTCGGACGGACACTATCACTGTCCTCCCGGTTGCGGCTGCAGCGCAACGGCTCGCACGCTTGCGGCACAGCAGTCCAACGTTCATATCGGCGCTTGAGGAGGCACCATTGGCTGACAAAATTTGGAAATGTAAGACGGTTGTCTCGGCAACAGGAGAGGCTTGCGGTCTGGCGAAGGTCAGGAAAGGCGTCGGGTGGGGTTGTCCGCCCACCTGTCCCAATGCCGGCGCAACAGAGGAAGAAAAAGCCGACTATCTTGCTTCTTCGGGGAAACCTCCTAAGCCGATCATGCGGTCACCGCCGCGGGCGATGGACAGATATCCGCCGCTCTACGTGACGACGGCCAAATAGAAAGGTTCGCGGGGCCCCCCACATTGTGCGGGGCCCTTGAACTTTTAAAAATAGAAGAACGAGTTCGCTCACGCAAACTCGTTCCTAAATCTCATTGGGCGGTATTTTTTTATTTCGCGGACCGCCTCACCGTCTTCGTCGAGGTAGATGTCAGCCGCAAAGGTCTCCCCGGCAAGTACCAAAGGAAGCCACTGGCGGTCGCTTGGTCTCATCATCTTGAGCGGAACTTGCGAGAAAGGGAACCATTGGTGGTTATACATCTCTGATGTATCTGTCGGTTCCCCGATCCACTGTTTGACCGTAAAGATATACAGCCGGTAGTAGGCGGCTGAACCGCGATAGGTAGTCACAAGGGCCGAGGGTACGAGATGCTTCTCGTCGACTTCCAGCGACGATTCTTCGCGTAGCTCTCGCCGGGCTGCGGCGACCACCCACTCATTTTTATTGACTTTGCCGCCGCACGCACTCCACTTTCCTGCCGCTCCGCCATCCCTATTTTGACCAAGCAAAACGCTTTCGCCCCGAAGAGGGCAGACGTATGCAGATCGCTGCATGACTCCCTCCTTTGGGTTTGTTCGATCTGCAGTCTTTATACACAGGATTGTCTTTTTAAGCCATAGATGCTATATTTTTTTTATGGTCGTCAGGATGCGACATAACAGGAGCCAGACCGGTCAGCACCGGGCTCACCATGCGCTTAAAGCGCAGGGTCTCCAGTATTGTGAGTGCGGAGCACCTAAGGTGTCGCACCGGGCATGCCCGGTATGCGGCCGCTATAAGGGCCGTGTCGTCTTGGACCTTGCCGGCAAAGCTGCCACTAAGGCTGCTAAGCTTGCAAAGAAGCAAGAGGGAAATAAGAGCGAAGCACAGAAGTAGTTTTTGGTTTTGCTCTTGGGTCTATCTAGGTGCGGGGCGGTTCAGGCGCGAGTTCTTCCACACAATGGCAAACAGGCACCTCTCACGATCGGTTGTACTCCAAACACTCTTCGAGTGTGACATTCGTACCTGTTCGGGAGAGCAGGCCGAAAGCGCGCTCTCGCGCAACACGGCCGAGTTTGCTCCTGCCGCAGGCGACGCTCCGTTTATGGCGGAGCTTCTCAAAGGAGTTCTGGAGCGCAAGGACGATCTTGATTTGGTGATAGAAAAAGCGGCGCCTGAGTGGCCGCTTGACCGTATCGCGCCTGTTGACCGCAACGTACTGCGGCTCGGGCTTTTTGAGCTCCTGTTTTCCGACCGCGACAAAGTGCCGGCAAAAGTTGCTATCAACGAAGCGATCGAACTTGCCAAGAGTTTTGGGGGCGAGAACAGCGGCCGCTTCGTCAACGGCGTACTCGGCGCTGTCTACAAAGAGTTGGGCGAGCCCGGCAAAGACGAAGTCTCCAAAAAGAAGAAGGATGTGCCGTACGACCAAATGCCGGTGCAGCACTTGGGCGGCGCCATAGTCTACGCGCGCCACGGGGGAGAACTCTATCTCGCGCTCGTGCACGACATCTTCGGCCACTGGACCCTCTCGAAGGGCAAGATCGGCGATGCGCCCGAGATTGCGAATGAAAGTGTCGAAGACGGCACCGTGCGCGAAATAAAAGAAGAGCTCGGCCTTGACATCAGCATTAAAGAAAAGGTGGGGGAGAACGAGTATGTCGCTTCAGACCCCGAGACCGGCAAGAAGCGCAAGCACGTAACGTACTTTTTGGCCGAGTCGCCGTTTGCAGACATAAAGCTCGAGCAGAAGGGCGGCCTCGACGACGCAAAGTGGTTTAAACTGCAGGACGCGCTCGAACTCAATTTTTACGAAGATATGCTCCCCATAGTGACGAAAGCAGTGCAGAAATTAACCAATACGTCCGGTAAGACACAGAAATGACCAAAGATTTTGCGCAGTTTGAACAGGGTATAGGGTTTACGTTTAAAAACGAGGGGCTGCTGCGGCAGGCGTTTACGCATCGCTCATACTTGAACGAACACAGAGACGAGGAGGCCGAGCACAACGAGCGGCTAGAGTTTTTGGGCGATGCCGTACTCGAGCTTATCGTCACGCACTTTTTGTACGAAAAATTTCCAGAGCGGCCGGAGGGCGACTTAACTGCTTTTCGCGCGGCACTGGTTAACGCGGTAACGCTCTCCGAAGTTGCAAGCGAGATAGGTATGAACGACTACCTCCTGCTCTCCCGCGGCGAGGCAAAAGACACGGGCCGCGCGCGCGGCATCCTGCTTGCAAATGCTATCGAAGCTTTGATTGGGGCGATTTACCTCGACCAGGGGTACGAAGCCGCTGAGATGTTTATAGAGAAGTTTCTCTTCCCCAAAATGGACGAGATTATGAAAAAGAAGCTCTGGCGCGACCCCAAGTCGACCCTGCAGGAAAAGGCGCAGGAGGCCGAGGGCGCGACACCCTACTACGCGGTGGTGCGCGAGACCGGTCCCGACCACGACAAGCAGTTTATCGTGGGCGTCTACGTTAAAGACATGCTGCTTGCGCAGGGCGGCGGCAAGAGCAAGCAAGAGGCCGAGCAAGACGCCGCCCGCAACGCGCTTGAAGAAAAAGGGTGGTAATTTTTGATACAATATCCCCATGCGTTTAAAGAGCATTGAGCTCTCGGGGTTTAAATCATTTGCCAAAAAAACGCCACTCGAGTTTGCCTCGGCCATAACGGCGGTAGTGGGCCCAAACGGCTCCGGCAAGTCAAACATTGCCGAGAGCTTTCGCTTTGTCTTAGGCGAGCAGTCGATGAAGTCGATGCGCGGGCGCAGGGGTGAGGATTTGATCTGGAATGGCTCGGCGAGCATGCCGCGCGGCAGCCGCGCAGGGGTAAAATTAGTGTTTGACAACCATGACCGTGTGCTCAACCTTGATTTCGACGATGTCGCTATTGAGCGTGTGGTGCATCGCGACGGCCTCAATGACTATCTGCTAAACGGCTCGCAGGTGCGCCTGCGTGACGTTGCGGAACTCCTTGCAGGAGCCAACATCGGCGCTTCCGGCCACCACATCATCTCCCAGGGCGAGGCCGACCGGATTCTCTCCGCTTCGAGCCGCGAGCGAAGAGAGATGGTCGAAGACGCTCTCGGTCTCACCGCGTATTTGTATAAACGGGAAGAGGCGGAGAAAAAGTTAGAGAAAACTGCGGAAAACATGAGGGAAGTCGCGGCACTTCGGCGGGAGCTAAGCCCCCACCTCAAGTTTCTTGCAAGCCAAGTTAAAAAGATAGAAGAATCGGAAATCTTGCGTAGTGAGCTTGCAGAGAAATATCTTGAGTATTTGAAGCGCGAGAGTGTTTACATCCATATTGCCGAAGCGACGCTCAAAGAGGAGCGGTCGGAGCCTCTGGATGAGCGGACGAGGATCGATTCGAAGATAAATAACTTAAGGTCGGAGGTAAGCAAAAAGAAAAACGACGGGGAGGCGCGTGAGCTCATAGAGCTTGAGAGTCAAGGTCGTATTGCGGTTACGAAGCGCGGCGAGGCCGAGCGTGAGCTGGGGCGCATAGAAGGCGAGCTTACTGCTCGCGAGCGGCTTGCCAAGGTGGCGGGAGCGACAGTGCCGGCAAGTGAAGCAAAATACTTTGCCGAGGGGCTCCTCAAAGAGCTCGAGAACCTCGATACCGCAAGTTTTAAAGAGCGGCTGCATACACTCATTTCGAATGTTAAAGATTTTATCGGGCGGCTCACCCGCGGCGAGAACGAAAGTGGCATCTCAAGCGAGGACTTGGATCATAAAAAAGCAGATCTCGAGAAAGAGCTTAAAGAGCTTGCAGCTGAAGAGGTGCGGATAACGAAGGCGGTCGAGCATCTGCGCAAAAAGATCGAAAGCGAAAAAGACTTAAGTCGCGAGTCAGAACGCGAACTCTTTGCCGCGATGGCGAGGCGAGGCGAGCTCGATGCCGCACTGGTTGGCTTTAAGGCGCGCGAGGAGTCGCTTGCACGCGACAAAGAACAGTTCAGGTCTGAACTCGCCGAGGCGGGAGCGTTGATTGGCCGTGCTGCAGCGGAGTACGAAGAGCACCGCGTTCGCTTGGTTTCTGGAGAAGCCGTGTTAAACGCGGATATGGCGGACGAGCCTCGCAAGATGCAGGAAGATCGCCGCCGCAAGCTCGAGCGGATGAAAATCAAGCTCGAGGAAACGGGGCTCATTGGTGGAAGCGAGATATTAAGAGAGCACAAGGAGACCAGCGAACGCGATGCCTTTTTGGCGCGTGAGCTCGAAGACCTGGAAACTTCGGCTAGGAAACTCCATGAGCTTATCGACGAACTTACCGATACGTTAGAAGTGCGCTTTGGTAAAGGTATCGAGCGGATAAATAAAGAGTTCGACAACTTTTTTAAGCTCATGTTCGGCGGCGGCACTGCCGCGCTCCAAATAGTTAAAGAAAAGAAACTTCGCCGCGGTGCCGGGGTGCAGACGGAGAATGATACTGAATCGGAGAACGAAGGAGACGAGGATCTTGAAGAAATCGAAGAGGGGATAGATATAAACGTATCACTCCCGCACAAACGCGTTAAGGGCTTGCACATGCTCTCCGGCGGCGAGCGCGCGCTGACCTCTATTGCCCTTATTTTTGCAATGAGCCAGGTCAACCCGCCGCCGTTTTTAATTTTGGATGAGACCGATGCCGCGCTCGACGAGGCAAACTCAAGACGCTATGGCGATATGATCGAGAACTTGGCTAAAAAGTCGCAACTCATCCTCATTACCCACAATCGCGAGACCATGTCTCGCGCCAGTGTGCTCTATGGCATAACCATGGGCTCAGACGGCGTTTCCAAGCTTCTCTCTGTCAACTTTGAGGAGGCTACTGCGGTGGCGAAGTAGAGTCCGTTTTGCTACAGTGGATTTGGCGAAGGAGGGCCGCACATGAGCGAAGAGGTGACTTTTCAGGAGTGCGACTATCGTCTGCAAGGAGGGCAGTTCCAACGGAGGTTGAAAGAAAGGGACAGAGTGAAGCTGGAAGACAGTGCCTGGCTCGTGCTTGACCACGGGGAGTCCATCCCGCAAGTGGTTCGCGATCACTTTGCCCGTCAGAACGGCAACCTGCGGTTCGACTAGTTCACCAACTCAAAATCGAGAGTTCGGGCCGCTAAGTCGGCCGCTACCAATCGCACTCGGAGCTTGTCCCCGAGTGCGAACTTTTTTTTAGTGCGTTCGCCGACGAGCGCATATTCTTTTGGCACATAAGTAAAAAACTCTTTACCAAGCGTGCGGATGCGTACCAGCCCCTCGGCTGAAGATTGTTTTTCTTCAACATAGAGGCCCCAGTCGGTGACACCAGAGATAACGCCCTCGAACGTTTGGCCGACCTTGGTCGACATATACTCAACCAGTTTGTAGCGGATAGACTCACGCTCGGCATCAACAGCCTCCGCCTCGCGCGCTGACACCTCGATACACAGTTTTTCAAGATGGCCATACTCCGTTCTCGTTATCGGCTTGCCGTCTAGGTGTGAGGCAAGAATTCGGTGCGCGAGCATGTCCGGGTAGCGCCTGATAGGCGAGGTAAAGTGTGTATAGTACTCAAATGCAAGGCCGAAGTGCCCGATATTTTTTGTCGAGTATATTGCTTTGGCCATGCTGCGAAGTGTAGCGGTGCGGATTAGATGCTCCTCGGGCTTGCCCTCGATATCTTTAAGGAGTTTTGCGATGTCTTTGACACCCGGCCTCTTTTTTTGTTTGCCAAACTCATAGCCTATTGCTCGCACAAAGGTCGCTAGTTCCTCAATACGATCTTCTTTTGGTTCGTCGTGAATTCGATAGAGAAAGACCAAGTTTTTCTCCGGCACTTTTTTAGCGAGCTCGGAGATGTAGGTTGCTACCTCGCGGTTGGCGAGGAGCATAAACTCCTCAATCATCAGCATGGTCTCAATGCGGGTTTTGCGTACAACAGAGATTGGTTTGCCGTCCTTGTCGAGCGTAAACTTTACTTCGTTGTCGCCAAAATCTATCGCCCCTTCATGTTCGCGCTTCTTGCGCAGTACCCGCGCCAGCTGGCGCAGCCGGCCGAGTTCCTTGATAAACGGCCCCTTTCCGGTCTGTAACACCTCTTGTGCTTCTTCGTAGGTGAAGCGCTTTTGTGAGCGTATGATGGTCTTTTGAAACTTGCGGTCTACTACCTCGGCCTTGTCGTTCATCCGGAAGACGGCGGAGAAGGCCAACCGGTCTTCGCCCTGCTTCAGGCTTGCGATACCGGCTGAAATCTCATGCGGGAGCATGGGAATGGTGGAGTCGACAAGATAGACAGAGGTGCCGCGACGGACCGCTTCGTCGTCGAGTGCAGTGCCGGGGCGGACAAAGTGGGTTGCATCGGCTATGTGTACACCGACTTCGTACTCGCCGTTCGGGAGCTCAACAATCGAAAGCGCATCGTCAAAATCTTTGGCGTCGGCAGGGTCGATGGTCATGGTCGGCGTGCCGCGGAAGTCGGTGCGTTTCCCCAGCTCTTCTTCAATAATTTGCGCGTGGCGCTCTTCTAGCTCGCGTGCTTCGCGCTCTGCTTCTTCTGGAAATTCTGTGCGGAAGCCGTGCTCAAGCACGATGGCGTTCATTTCTACTTTGTGCTCGCCCGCGCGGCCCAAGTGTTTGACGATTGTGCCCTTTGGGTCTTGCTTACCATCAAAAGAGAGCAGACGCACGAGCACCTTTTCTCCCGGTGCAAAATTGCTTTCTTCTGCGAGTGCAAACGGGCGGTACACCCGGATGTCGCTTGCAACTGCCGTGCGCGCATCTTTGATTGTTGCAACAAATTCTTCTTTAACACGGGCAACTACTTTATGCACTTTGCCTTTGGGGCGGGGAAAAAGCCCCAGAAGCTCGACCTCAACCGTGTCGCCGTTTAAGGCACCGCCCAAGTCCTCGGTCCTGATTTCAACATCTTCTTTTTCTGGTTCTTCCGGCCAGGCCAAGTATCCCGTGCCTTTGCGGGTTACCTGCACGACTCCGGAGATGAGTTTTTTTGATCTTTGCTCCTTACTTTTCGTCACTTGTTGCCACTATAACATATCTATGCTACTGTGTCCGAGACCATGTTAACTATCCGCTTACAGCGCGTTGGCCGCAAAAACGACCCGAGTTTCCGGGTTATTTTGGTTGAGTCTAAACGTGCCGCAAAGACCGGCAACTTTAATGAACTTTTGGGATCCTACGACGCACGCTCTGATCGTGTCGCACTGAAGGCCGACCGCATCAAGCACTGGATAGGCATGGGTGCCACTGTCTCCGACACGGTCCACAACCTCCTCATTTCGCAAAAAATAATCGAAGGCAAGAAGATAAACGTGCTTCCTCAAAAGTCTCCCCCTAAAAAGGAAGAAGAGGTGGCAACCCCGACGCCCGAAGGGGTCGGGGCTCCGACCGAAAGCGTCGGAGAAGCTCCGGTAGTGGCAAAAGGGGATAACGTAGTTGCGGAAGAGAAGGCAAGCGCCTAACATTGTAGGAAGGAGGCCCTCCGCAGGCCTAATTAACAAAATTACATATACAGCATGGCAGAAAAGGATCAGGAGTTTTTGGAATTTGTCATCAAGGGGCTCGTAGAGCACCCGGAGGATGTCAAAATTGGGCGCACTGTCGACGAGATGGGCGTCCTACTTACACTTGACCTCCACGGAGACGACATGGGTAAGGTCATCGGCCGCTCGGGAAACACTGCCAAAGCAATTCGCACCCTCCTTCGCGTGGTAGGGATGAAGCATAATGCCCGCGTAAACCTTAAGATTAATGAACCAGCGGGCGGCACCGGCCACGCAACCTCGTGGGGCAGCGACTCCGACTCTTCTTCGACTCCGTCTTCTCCCGCCATGAAGTCCGTTGATGAAGCGATGGACGATTTACGCCTCTAGATTTTTAGTCTACAATCCAAATAGGTTTTAGTTAGCGGGAGAAAGTTCAATGGATCTTTATGTACGGGAGATTCCGTATGTGGCTTTGAGTCAATCGATTGTCGCGCGGTATGGGCAAGTCGTGGACGAATATGATCGCAGGCAAGGGCTCCAGCTCGCAACAATTCCTCAAGGTGAAGTCGGAATAGTTGTTAAGGTCTTGGACGAACACAACTTTCTTGTCGTCTTCGACTTTGAGGAGACATCAATTATTCACTTCGTTCTGTCAGAAACCTGGCTGGCTCCAGCTTTTGACGAACCCGAAGCCGCCTGACTCCTCGGGCGGCTTCACTATTTTACAATTTTGTGGTATTGTGCGCGGGTGAATTTTCATGTAGTCACACTCTTCCCCGAAGTAATCGAGGCGTATACCACCACCTCGATTCTTGGTCGTGCACAGAAAGATAAAAAGCTAAAGGTAAAAGTTTATCAGCTACGCGACTCTGTCACGAACCCCACTACCACAGCGCTTCGCGCTGGCTACGGGGCAGGCAAATGGGGCTATAAACAAGTTGACGATAGGCCGTATGGTGGAGGACCAGGTATGGTCATCAAAGCAGAACCGGTTATTAGAGCGGTAGAGAAGGTAAGGAGTTCCATATATGGAACTAAGAAACCAAAGGTGATTATTACATCGGCTGGTGGTAGGCCGCTTACCAACGCCTACGCCAAAGCACTTACAAAAAATAAAGATGTCATTATTGTCTGTGGCAGGTACGAAGGCATTGATGCCCGCGCAAAAAAGGTTTTAAAGGCCGAGGAGGTGTCGGTCGGCCCCTATATATTGACTGGTGGCGAGGTGCCAGCGCTTGCCATAATCGATGCCGCGGCTAGGCAGATAAAAGGCGTGCTTGGTCGCTTTGAAAGCCTTGAGGAAGGTCGGGTAGCGAGTCATGATGTTTACACCCGCCCTGAGGTCATCAAGCACAAGGGAAAGGGTTACCGGGTGCCCAAAGTCCTCCTCTCCGGCCATCATGTCAAAATAGACGCTCTTCGCTCCAAAAGGCGCAGTAACCCCAGGGGATAAGGGGTTGACGCCCTAGGAATGGGGTGTATACTCATTATTGAAACCAATAGCGGGGCATGATTGAGTATCGAGAAGCGGGGTTTCGATACACATAGTGGTAGAGGGAACTACCAAATAGGAAAGCTTGATGAGTCGAGCAAGGGAGCTGTGCGCCCCCGTACTTTTTCGTGTTTTAGGGCTGTGGATATCTTAGTTGCACTCTATTTTTAGATTGTTCACGTTCGATTAATTAGTCACCCTGCGTAATTAATAAAACCAATGCGAGAGCAAAAATTTTTCAGCCGGTTTAAAGCCCCTCGTGTCGAGACGCCGAATCTCTCGCAGGCTCAGCTCGACTCTTTTAATTGGCTCCTTAAAGAAGGCGTCAAGGATACCTTTAAAGAATTTACTCCTATTAAGGATTACTCGGGAAAAAAGTTTGACCTCGAGTTTGTAAAGATAGAGCTCGGCGAACCTAAGTACGACGAGCACTACGCCAAGGCTCAAAAACTCTCGCTCGACATTCCTCTGCGCGCTATTGTCCGCCTCAAAAACAAAACTTCCGGCTCTGAAACCGAGCAGGAAGTTTTTCTTGCGGACTTCCCCGTGATGACCTCGCACGGCACGTTTGTCATAAACGGCGTCGAGCGCGTCATAGTCCCGCAACTCGCACGCTCCTACGGCGTCTTTTTTACCGCAGAGGAGGTGAAGGGCAAGCGCCACTTCGGTGCCAAGGT
>MEWW01000013.1:15624-25837 GCA_001775475.1 Candidatus Adlerbacteria bacterium RIFCSPHIGHO2_12_FULL_53_18
TCCTCGGCGCCCAGTACGACAGCGATCTAAAGTCTCTCTTTTCTGCAACTTCCCACGAAAAACGCTGGATAGAGTCGGCTATAGAGCTCGACCCGGCAAAAACGGCCGACGAGGCATATGTGGAAATCCACAAGCGTCTGCGCGACGGAGACCTTGCCACCACGCAAAACGCCAAAGATTATATAAACTCTATATTTAGCGAGGAGCGTTATGATCTCTCTCGCGTGGGGCGTTACCGCTTTAATCAGCGTTTCAATAAATCTCTCGACGAGAAGGAACTCACCAGGAAGACCTTGAGTTTGGACGACCTCGTGCTGGTGGTGCGTCATGTTATTGCGCTTGAAAACGACCCTAACGCCACTGAAGATAACATCGACCACCTGGGTTCGAGGCGCGTGCGCTACGTAGGCGAGATGCTTCAGAGCCGCTTGCGCGTTGGTTTGACTCACATGAAGCGCAACATCCAAGACCGTATGTCGACCATAGACGCCGAGGCCTCTCAGCCCGTTATGTTTGTGAATCCACGGCCCTTGCAGGCGCGCATCAAAGAGTTTTTTACAACCAACCAGCTCTCACAATTCCACGCGCAGGAGAATGCACTCAACGAGATCGAGCACTTGCGCACGCTCTCGGCTTTGGGCCCGGGCGGCCTCACGCGAGAGCGCGCGGGCTTTGAGGTGCGCGACGTGCACCCAAGCCACTACGGGCGCCTCTGTCCCATCCAGACGCCTGAAGGCCCGAACATTGGCCTCATTTTGCGTCTCTCTATGTTTGCCCGGCTCAACGAGTTTGGAATGATTGAAACTCCCTACGCGCGCGTAGTAGGAGGCAAAGTTACAAAGGAAATTGTCTATCTCAATGCGGCCGAAGAGGAGAAAGAACCTATTGCCCACGCCGGAATCAAGGTAGGGGAAGACGGCCAGATCCTCGAAGAATCGGTCGAGGTGCGCTTAAACGGAGCGCCCACCCGCGTCGCACGCGAGACGGTGAGCTATATGGACGTGGCGCCGGAGCAGCCCTTCTCCATCGCAACCTCGATGATCCCGTTTCTCGAGCACGACGACGCCAACCGCGCTCTGATGGGCTCTAACATGCAAAAGCAGGCCACGCCCTGCATTATCCCCGAGGCGCCGCTTGTGGCAACCGGCATCGAAGCTCGTGCGGCCAGGGACACCGGCCGGCTCCACTTGGCAAAAGAAGAGGGTACGGTCACCAAGGCAGACGGCAAAAAAGTGGTCGTTAAAAATGCAAAAGGCAAAGAGACTGAGTACAGCCTCGTCAACTTTGTACGCACCAACGGCTTTACCGCGCTCCACCAGCGCCCCACCGTTGAAGTAGGGCAGAAAGTTAAGAAGGGCGACCTTCTTGCCGACGCTTCTTCGACCGACGGCGGCCAGCTAGCGCTCGGCCAAAATGCCCTCGTCGCCTTTATGTGCTGGAGCGGCGCCAACTACGAAGACGCGATTATCATCTCCGAGCGCCTCGTTAAAGACTCAAAGTTTTCGTCTATTCATATAGAAGAGTTTGTCTGCAACGTACGCGACACCAAGCTCGGTCCGGAGGAAACTACCCATGACATCCCTAATGTCTCCGAAACCAAGCTTCGCAACCTCGACGAAGACGGTATTGTACGCACCGGCTCGGAGGTGCGCCCGGGCGACATTCTCGTAGGCAAGATTACTCCCAAGGGCGAGACTCAGCTCACCCCGGAAGAGCGTCTCCTCCGTTCGATTTTTGGCGACAAAGCGCGCGACGTGAAAGACTCGAGTTTGCGTGTTGAAAACGGCAAGCGCGGTCGCGTCATCGGCGTAAAAGTATTTTCCCGCGAGGCGGGGCACAACCTCGAGAGCGGTATCATCAAGCGCATTCATATAGAAGTTGCGCAGCTCCGGGCTATTTCTGTCGGAGACAAGCTCGCCGGCCGCCACGGCAATAAGGGTGTTATCTCGCGCATTTTGCCCGAGGAGGACATGCCCTACACCGAAGATGGCCGTCCGGTAGATGTCATTTTGACGCCGCTTGGCGTGCCAAGCCGCATGAACTTGGGACAAATCCTCGAACTTCACTTGGGGCTCGCGGCAAACACGCTTAACTATCAGGCAATCTGCCCGCCGTTTCAAGGTGCAACCGAAGTGGAGATTCGCGAAGAACTTAAAAAAGCCGGTCACAATGAAAACGGCAAGATGCGACTCTACGACGGCCGCACCGGCGAGAAGTTTGAACAGGATATTGCAGTTGGCTACATGTATATCTTGAAGCTCCACCACATGGTTGAGGACAAAATCCACATGCGCTCGATTGGTCCATACTCTCTGATTACCCAGCAGCCCTTGGGCGGCAAAGCGCAGGGCGGCGGCCAGCGCTTCGGCGAGATGGAAGTGTGGGCGCTTCTTGGCTACGGCGCCGCCTATACGCTCCGAGAAATGCTCACTATTAAGTCCGACGACATCCAGGGGCGCTCGGCGGCCTTCGACGCGCTCGTGCGCGGCGAACCTATCTCCCATCACTTTGCGCCCGCTTCCTTTAACGTACTCCTCCACACGCTGCGCGGCCTCTCGCTCGATGCCGAGCTCCTGCGCCACGGCGAGCGCGTTGGCACGCCTGCGCGCAAGACGCCGGGTGCCGAGGTAAGCGACTTTGACGCGGTGCGCATACGCCCGGCGTCGCCCGAGCGCATCTTAGAGTGGTCTCACGGCGAGGTAACAAAACCAGAAACTATCAACTACCGTACCCAGCGGCCGGAGAAAAACTCCCTCTTTGACGAAAAAATATTCGGTCCTGAAAAAGACTACGAATGTTACTGTGGCAAATACCGCGGCATCCGCTACAAGGGTATTACCTGCGAGAAGTGCGGTGTCGAGATCACGCGCTCAATAGTCCGCCGCGAGCGCATGGGCCATGTCGACTTAGCCGTGCCTGTGGCACACGTGTGGTTCCTACGTGCAATTCCGAGCCGCCTTGCAATGGTCCTCGGGCTCTCCGCGGGCGAGCTTGAAAAGGTAGTCTACTTTGCGGGCTACGTCGTAACGGCTGTGCATAAAAACGAGAAAGAACGCATCAGCGCCGAGCTTGAAACCGAGTACAAGGCAAAACTCAAGAATCTCCAGGACGATAAGTCGAAGGAGAAAATGAAAGAGCTCTTCCTCGAAGCTAAGCGCGACATCGACTCTATCCAGGTTGGTGCAGTGTTGGATGAGCCCAAATATCACCGCTTTGCCATTAAATACGGCGCTTCGTTTGAGGCGGGCATCGGTGCCGAAGCAATTTACAACCTCTGCAAAGATCTGGATCTCAAAGAGCAGGTTTCCATTGTTGAAACCGCACTCGAGACCGCGGGCGCCGCCGAGCGCGAGAAGCTCGGCAAACGTCTCTCCAGTCTGCGCGCCATGGTGCGCGCGAACGTCCGCCCTGAGTGGATGTTCCTCACCCGCATTCCGGTTATCCCGCCGGGCCTCCGGCCTATGGTCGCGCTTGAAGGCGGCCGCCATGCAACCAGTGACGTCAACGACCTCTATCGCCGCGTCATCAACCGCAACAATCGCCTGAAGAAACTGCTTGACATTCACGCACCTGATGTCATTTTGCGCAACGAGAAGCGCATCTTGCAGGAGGCGGTGGATGCACTCATAGACAACTCAATTCGCCATGGCGGTGCGGCATACTCTGCAACAACGCAGGCCCGCACCCGCCCGCTCAAATCTCTTTCTGACAATCTTAAAGGCAAGCACGGCCTCTTCCGCCAGAACTTGCTCGGCAAGCGCGTCGACTACTCCGGCCGCTCGGTAATCGTCGTCGGTCCGGAACTCAAACTCCACCAGTGTGGTCTCCCTAAGCACATGGCGCTCGAGCTCTTCCGCCCATTTGTTATCGGCAAACTCCTAGAGAAAGAACTTGCGTACAACATCCGCGGTGCAGGCCGCCTCATAGACGAGGGCGTGCCGGAAGTGTGGGCAATCCTCGAAGAGATAATCAAAGACAAATACGTACTCCTCAACCGCGCACCTACGCTTCATCGCCTCGGTATCCAGGCCTTCCAGCCGGTCCTTATTGAAGGAAACGCTATCCAGCTGCACCCGCTGGTGTGCCCTGCATTTAACGCGGACTTCGATGGCGACCAGATGGCCGTGCACGTACCGCTTAGCTCTGAAGCGCAGGCAGAAGCGCGGCTTATTATGGCTGCAAACAAAAACATCCTCAAGCCTGGGAGCGGCGAGCCGGTCGTTGCGACCAAACTTCTCGACATCTTGCTCGGCTCATATTGGATGACTAAAGAAGTCGCCGGTGCTAAGGGAGAGGGGATGGCATTCCAGAGCCCCAACGCCGCAATTTTGGCTTACGACTACGGAGCGGTGGGCTTCCAGGCAAAGGTCAAAGTACAGCCTTCGGAAAAAGAGAAGTACTCGCAGTTTGGCGGCCAGCTCTTCGAGACTACCGTCGGCCGGCTCCTCTTCAACACCGTCTTTCCTTCAGACTATCCGTTTGTCAACGCACCTGTAGACAAGAAAGCGCTTGCACACTTGGTAGACGACCTGATTGAACGCTACGGTCTCGACAGGGTACCGGAAATTTTGGACCGCATCAAAACGTTCGGCTTCCGTTACGTTACGCAATCAGGCATCACGTGGTCTCTCGACGACATCAAGATACCGAAGGAGAAAGATGCAATCGTCGCCGAAGCGCAGAAGAAATCGGATGAAGTTATAAAACACTGGGAGCAGGGCCTGCTCTCCGAAGAGGAACGTTACCGCCTCAACATCGAGATCTGGCACGGTGCTAAGTCACAGGTTGAGAAACTGATCCCTGCAACACTCGTAGAAAACGGGCCGGTCTCTGACATGCTTAAATCCGGCGCTCGCGGCTCCGTGGCCCAGGTAACCCAGATGGCCGGCATGAAGGGCCTTATCGCGTCTCCCACCGGCGAGGCAATTGAATTCCCGATTACAAAGTCCATGAAGGAAGGTTTGACCCCGATCGAGTACTTTATTACCACCCACGGCTCGCGCAAGGGCCTCTCCGACACGGCGCTCAACACCGCCAAAGCAGGGTATCTGACCCGCCGCCTCTTCGACGTCGCGCAAGACGTGGTTGTCTCGCAAGAAGAATGCGGAACCAAAGACGGCCTCACGATTCAGCGCGAATCCGCTTCTGGTATCGGCGTCTTTCTCGCACAAAATATTACAGGCCGCTACTTGGCGGGCGATGTTGAACACGAAGGCGCGACCCACTACAAAAAAGGTCACTTCATAACTCAAAAGGATGCCAAACATATAGAAGAACTCGGTGTAGAGAGCGTGTACGTACGCTCACCCGTGGTTTGCAAGTCGCATAAGGGCGTTTGTGCCAAGTGCTACGGTGCAGACCTTGGCACCATGAAGCCGGTGGCCTTGGGCGAAGCGGTGGGTACCGTTGCGGCGCAAGCAATCGGCGAGCCGGGCACCCAGCTCACCATGCGTACCTTCCACGCCGGAGGCGCCGCGAGCGTGGGCGGCGACATCACGCAGGGCCTCCCGCGCGTCGAAGAAATCTTTGAGCGCCGCGCACCGCGCAACCCGGCGGTTGTCGCGACAGTTTCCGGCCAGGTGGTTGAGGTAAAAGACGACCCCGAGGCAAAGACCGGGCCTGGCAGCAGAATCATTGTTGTCGCTCCTGACGTCGAACACCTTAAGGCAGGCAAGAAAGGCAAGGACATGGTTGAGTATGAAGTCCACTTCCGCCGTGTGCCGCTTGTTAAGACAGGAGACACGATTGTCAAAGGCCAGTTCATAACCGACGGCTCTGCCGACCTCCAAGACCTCTTCAAGTACGCGGGCAAGGAAAAGACGCTCGACTACATCATCGCCGAGGTAGTTAAAATCTACGAGCTCCAGGGTGCCAACATCTCTATCAAGCACCTCGAGGTTATCGTCCGCCAGATGTTTAGCCGCGTTAAAATCACGGCTTCCGGCTCGACCGAGCTCTCCGTTGGCGACGTTATCCCAGAAACTGACTTGAACGCAGTTAACGAAAAGACTGCGGAGGCGGGTGGCGATAAAGCAAAGGGCGATGGGCTCATCATGGGCATTCTCGACGTCTCGCTCTCGCGCGCAAGCTTCCTCTCGGCAGCTTCCTTCCAAAACACGACTCGCATGCTTATCAAGGCCTCTATTGCAGGCGCGGTAGACCACCTCGAGGGCCTTAAAGAAAACGTGATTATAGGCCGGCTCATTCCTGCTGGTACGGGCTTCAAAGGTAGCCCTAAGCAGGAGATGGTGCAAAAGTTTACTCCTCGTGCGGTTGAGATGCCGCGTGTAGAGAAAACCGAAGCAGCGCAGTAAAGGTTAAATATATAAAAAGATTGAGGGCGCGCATTCCTTTCGGTTTGCGCACCCTTAGTCGTTTGCCAGGTCATTCCATACCCAGCAACTTCATGAGATATAGGACAAGAAGTTGTAATGGCCCTGCGAGAACCAGTATTGCCAGAACAAGGCCGACAATAAGATTATTTTCTCGTTTAATTTTCCTCCTCAGTTCTGCGCGTTCTATCTCTGGATATCTCAGCATGTCGCAGCCTCCATTGGGTAGCAAGTGGTCCAACTAAGTCAAATTACTTTTTACTTTGAAAACCAGTAAATGTCAAGGAGTATACTATGAAGGTATGTCGTCAGAAGACGTGGAAAAGATTAAGGACCGGCTGAATATTGTTGATGTCGTGGGGCAGTATGTGCAGCTCAAAAAAGCGGGGAAGAACTACACTGCCCGTTGCCCCTTCCATAAAGAACGCACGCCCTCGTTTATGGTCAGCCCCGAGCGCGGGACCTACATGTGCTTTGGCTGTGGCGAGCGGGGAGACGTCTTTTCCTTTGTGCAAAAGATGGAGGGGAGCGACTTCCCGACCGTGTTGAAGCAATTGGCAGAAAAAGCAGGAGTTAAGCTCGAGACTCGGTTTGTAGGCAAGCCCAAAGATGTTGAAAAAGAGGAGCGGCTGCGAGCCGTGTGTGAAGCGGCGGTAAGTTTTTTTGAAGCAGAGCTTGCGAAGCATTCTGAGGTGCAAAAGTACATCACCACTCGCGGTGTTAATGCAAAAAGCAGTAAGGAGTGGCGCTTGGGCTATGCGCCGCCCAAGTGGGAGGAGCTTTCAAAGCACTTAACCGAGCACGGATTTTCTAAAGACGAGATTGTAGACGCCGGTTTTGCCGTGCGGTCGGAGAAAAAACAAGGCGAAATATTCGACCGCTTCCGCGGCCGTATCATCTTCCCGATATTTGGCGCCGGCAACGAACCTATCGCAGTTTCGGGAAGGTTTTTTGAGAAGGTCCCTGGCCAAAAAGAAGATGTCGAGCCAGCCAAGTACGTTAACTCACCCGAAACCGCGCTCTTTAAAAAATCGCGCACACTTTACGGTTTAAACCAAGCACGCGGTGCAATCCGCAAAGCCGACTGCATTTTGCTGGTCGAAGGGCAATTCGACCTCGTGCTCGCACATCAGTCGGGCCTGCCGTTTACCGTGGCACTCTCCGGCACGGCTTTGACTGAAGAACATCTCTCAATCCTCGGCCGGCTCTCGAAGCGGCTTGTCCTGGCACTTGACGCCGACCAGGCCGGCCTCCGGAGCGGCCTCAAAAGTGCCTTAATGGCCTTTAAGACGGGGTTTGAGGTCAAGGTACCAAGCTTTCCCGAGGGCAAAGATCCGGCAGATTTAGGAGCAGAGAACCCAGAACTCCTTAAAGCCGCCATACGCACGAGCAAAACGGCCGTAGAGTTCTTTATGGATGCATTGCGTCCTGCCGCCAAAGACGAGCGCGCTTATCAGCGCATGGTCGAGCAGTCGGTGCTGCCGCTTGTTGCTTCAATGCATAGCTCAATCGAGCAGGCGCACTTTACGCGCCTGGTGGCAGAACGGCTGCATGTGCCCGAGGCGGCCGTACGTGCCGAGGTCGCAAAACATCCGGCACTGCCGAGCGAAGATGCAGAGGCGGAGCTGGTCGCTGCAATGCCTGATGCTGCGCTGGCTCCCTTTGATAAAAAAGTCGGGATGCTTATTGCGTACTTTGCGCCGCATACGCCGGTGTATGTTGAGCTCTCAAAACTTGTGGGTGAGAGCGAACTTCAAACTCTTGCGGAAAAACTTGCACCCCAGCAAGAGCTCCTGCGATTTCGGTTTGAACAAGAACTAGGGCTACACACTAGTGAGTCGCAAGTGGCAGAAGATATGCTCCGTGAAATTTCAAAGGCCGTAGAGAAGACCAAGTTTAAGGCACAGTACCTGTAGGTAGTGCCCCTTCATTTCTTCATCATACTAAGGTATACTACCCTTCAACTATGGCTAAAAAGAAGCCTGTTAAAGGCCGTGCGTCCAAATCAAAAAAGGCGCGCCAATTTCGCGCTGCTGCAGCCAAGCGCCGCAAGAAGCTCACTCCAAAGGCAAAATTGGCAAGGCGACGCCTTGACACAAAGGCTGCTAAAGGCGACGCCTTGAAGCTTTCCCCCAAACTCAGCAAAAAACAAGAGGATCAGAATCGCAAGGCGGAAGGTTTGTTGGTGCGCGGCCGCGAACGTGGGTTCGTGACCTACGACGAGATACTTAAGGCCTTCCCCAACATCGAGACCGATGTCGATTTTCTTGAAGTGCTGTACGAAAAGTTTTCTACCGCACACATTGATGTCTTGGAGGGCGGCGGCATGCTGGAAATTCAGGAAGAGGTTCCCGACAAAGGCTACTCACGCTCCGACAGCCAGTATGACTCTATCCAGATGTACTTGCGGGAGATAGGGAAGTATCCGCTCCTGAACGCCCAGGAGGAGCGCGACTTGGCGAAGCGGATCATACAAGGCGACAGCGAGGCGCGGAATCTCCTTGCACGCGCCAACCTGCGCCTTGTCGTCTCAATCGCCAAAAAGTACGTAGGCCGCTCGCCCGACCTCACCCTCCTCGACCTCATACAGGAAGGGAACCTCGGTCTCTTTAAAGCGGTAGACAAGTTTGACTACACCAAGGGCTTTAAGTTCTCTACTTACGCCACGTGGTGGATACGCCAGGCTATCACCCGCGCGCTTGCCGACCAGAGCCGCACAATCCGCATCCCTGTGCACATGGTGGAGACTATCGCGAAGTATAAACAGGTCTCACGCCGCTTAAGCCAGGACCTTGGTCGCGACCCCTTGGCAGAGGAGATCGCACTTGAGATGGGTATAGATGTAGAGAAGGTCTACCAGATTGAAAAGATTGACCAAGACACGGTCTCTTTGGAGAGCCCGGTTGGCTCCGACGACGACGACGGCAAGTCAGTACTTGGTGACTTTATTAAAGACGACAAAATACTCTCGCCCGACCAGGAGGTGGCGCGCCGTATCTTGGCCGACCAGCTCCGCGAGATATTGGATGAGCTTTCTCCCAAAGAGCGCGAGATATTGAAACTGCGCCACGGGCTCGAGGACGGAATCTATCACACGCTTGAAGAAGTGGGGAAAAAGTTCGGCGTTACCCGTGAGCGCATCCGTCAGATCGAGGCCAAGGCCCTTGAGCGCATCCGCACCCACGAGAAGGCAAAACGGCTCAGGAGCTACTAAAGCTACTATTTTGTATACTGGGCGCATGGCGCCTAAGGCACGGAAGTACCCAATAGCCCACTGGAGCTACTCTTCGCTCATTACTTTTTTACGAAACCAGCTCGCGTGGCATAAGCGCTATGTCGAGCTGGTCTACGACACACCCATAAGCCCTGCGGGGGTCGTGGGGCGGGCGGCACACACTGCGCTTGAGCACTACTATGGCGGGCTGGGTAAAGAAGGCGCCATAGCGCTCGGCCTGGAGTACCTGCGTAACGTGCCTGACTTCGAGATTAATTTCGGTAAAAATGTTAAGAGCCGCGCGGCACAAAAGAAAAAACGTGCCACAATGGAGCATGAGTACCATCAGGCGCTGAGCTTCTTTTTTGCCCGCCCGCCTAAGTACAAGGTGCTGGGCGTAGAGGCTAAAGCGACAGTGGAGGTGTCGGGCTTGAAACTCCCTATTAAAGCAATTTCAGACCTTGTGGTACAGAGCCCGGTCGACCCGCGTGGAGTTGACGTGGTCGACTTTAAGTTTGTCTCAGCCTTTAGCCCCTACAAAGCAGACAAGTCGTTGTTTATCCTGCAAGCAATATTTAACTACTACACGGTCAAAAAGACTTTTAAAAAGCCGGTGCGGCGCTTTATCGTGCATGAGATCAAAATAACCCGTAATGCCGACGGTCGC
>MEWW01000014.1:0-12964 GCA_001775475.1 Candidatus Adlerbacteria bacterium RIFCSPHIGHO2_12_FULL_53_18
AAGAGATTCATCGCGGTCAGGTCTTGGCCAAGCCGGGCTCCGTTACCCCGCACACTGAGTTTGAGGCGGAGGTATATATCCTCAACAAAGACGAGGGCGGTCGCCACACGCCGTTTTTCACAGGCTACAAGCCGCAGTTCTATGTCCGCACCACGGACGTTACCGGTGAGGTAACCTTGCCCGCAGGAACCGAGATGGTTATGCCGGGCGACACCATCACCTTTAAAGTGAAGCTCGTGGCGCCGGTTGCTATCGAGGACAAAACCCGCTTTGCGGTCCGCGAGGGCGGCAAGACGGTGGGTGCAGGTGTCGTAACCAAGATCGTCGCATAACTCTGATGGCCGAAGCAGTAGAAAAAAAGACAAAAGCAAAAACGAGCGCCAAGCCGCGCGCTAGAAAGGCCGCGGCGCCGGTTGCTGTACAGCGCCTGCGCATCAAGGTGCGCGCTTACGAACACAAGGTGCTCGACGCGTCGGTGAAGCAAATTCTCGACACCGCGCTTCGCTATGATGCCAAGGTTGCAGGGCCGATCCCGCTCCCCACAGAAATAAAAAAGTATACGGTCAACCGCTCGACGTTTATTTACAAAGACGCACGCGAGCAGTTTGAGATGCGCGTCCACAAACGCGTCATCGACATCTTGGACCCCTCGCCGAAAGTAATCGAGGCACTGACAAACTTGTCACTACCTTCTGGCGTCACCATCGACGTTAAGATGGCCTAACAAAGAATCCCCTTGCGGGGATTTTTTGTTTGGTGTAGAGTGTGCGGGACGTTAGAAATAACGTTGTTTCATCTCCCCAGCAGCTTTGCTGCAATCAGATAAGGGGAGCAATAGACAACATGAAATTTATTCTTGGCACAAAGGGCAAGATGCTCACGGTATTTACCGACGAAGGTCGGGCTTTTGCCGCAACCATCGTGAACGCCGCGCCGAATATCGTAACTCAACTTAAAACGCCCGAAAAAGACAGCTACACCGCCGTGCAGATTGGTGCGGGCGAGACTAAAGAAAAGCGTGTCAACAAAGCACAGCTCGGCCATGCCAAGGGCAAAGCGCTCAAGCACTTCCGCGAGCTGCGCCCCCGCGACGGCAACCTTCCCGAAGGTATCGAGCTTGGTGCCGCAATCGACGTTTCAGTATTTGTAGTAGGGGAGAAGGTCGAGGTTTCGGCTATCTCCAAAGGCCGCGGCTTTCAAGGTGTGGTGAAGCGCCATGGCTTCCACGGCGGTCCGCGTAGCCACGGTCAGAAGCACAGCGAGCGAAGCCCCGGCTCTATCGGCGGCTCGGGCGGCCGCGCAGGCGGCCGCGTTGCAAAAGGTATGCGCATGGCGGGCCGCATGGGCTCCGACCGCGTTACCGTACGCAACTTGGCGGTTTTGCAGGTGCTTCCCGAGACCAACGAGCTCGTTATTGCAGGTGCGATACCGGGCCGCAAAGGCACGCTTGTCGAGATTAAAGGAATGGAATCCCGTTAGAAGGTCTTGAAAATTGCGTATGGAACAGAAAACTACTAAAAAAGAAAAAAATACTTTGCCTTCTAACGGGATGGAATCAAAAGTCTACAACATACAAGGCAAAGAGGCGGGGAAGGTAACACTCCCGGAAAATGTTTTTGGCCTGCCGTGGAATGCCGACCTGGTGCATCAGGTAGTGACCTCGATGCAGGCAAACGCCCGCCAGCCGTGGGCACACACCAAGACCCGCGGTGAGGTACGCGGCGGCGGCCGCAAGCCGTGGCAGCAAAAGGGTACCGGTCGCGCCCGCCACGGCTCAAGCCGATCGCCTATTTGGGTTGGCGGCGGTGTTACCCACGGGCCGCGCAAGGACAAGAGCTATGCGAAGACAATCACTCAGCAGATGCGCCAGAAAGCGCTATTGGTAACCCTTTCGCGCAAATACAAAGACGGCGAGATTATTTTTGTTGATACGCTGGAGATGAAAGAGCCTAAGGCAAAGGTCGCAAAGGGTGTTATCTCGGCGCTCGCCCATGAGTTTAGCGGCTTCGGCAAGCAAAAGAACGCGGCTTTGATTGCGCTCCCTGCAGCCCACAAACCAACGATGAAATCGTTCGGCAACTTCGGCAATGTGGAGGTTATCGAGGTTCGCAATCTCAACCCCGTCTCTGTCATGAGCGCAAAGTACCTGGTGATTGCCGACCCTAAAGCAGCACTCGAAACCTTGGGTAAGAAGCGGGTGGCCCTTCGAAAATCTCAAGGTAAATAAAGAACTATGAAAAAGCACACCTCACAAATCCTTATCTCACCGCGCATCACCGAGAAAGGCGCCTACCTTTCGGCTCTCGGTGCATACGTGTTCAATATCTCGGAGGTTGCCAACAAACACGAGGTTGCGGCTGCGGTGCAGGAAATCTTTAAAGTCACTCCGCGTAAGGTAACCATCGTGCGCGTGCCGCGCAAGCAGGTGATGACGAGGGGTAGCCGCCGGATGGGTATGACAGCCGGAGGCAAGAAGGCCTATGTATTTCTTAAAAAAGGAGAGAGTATAGATCTCGCATAATCATATGAAACACTACCGACCATACACCAAGTCTCGCCGTCACATGACGACCATTACCTTTAAAGGTAAGATCACGACCAATGAGCCGCATAAGGCGTTGGTCTCGGGCGGCAAGCGCGGGGTGGGCCGCAACAAAGACGGCCGCATCACCGTGCGTCACAAGGGTGGCGGGCATAAACGCCTCTTCCGCGATGTCGACTTTGACTACAAAAAGCTCGTCCCGGCAGTCGTTGAGACTGTTGAGTACGACCCGAACCGCTCGGGCTTTATCGGCCTGCTTTTGTACAAAGACGGTGAGCGCCGCTACGCGCTTTTGCCGCAGTCGGTAAAAGTTGGGGACACGATTACGACCGCAGAAAATGCACCTGCAACTCCGGGCAACCGCCTCCCGCTCAAAAACATTCCGATTGGCGCCTTTACCTACAACGTAGAAGTTAAGCCGGGGAACGGCGGTAAACTTGGCCGCGCAGCAGGCACACACATCGAGGTGATTGCCCGCGACCAGGGCTACGTTGACCTTAAAATGCCTTCAACCGAGGTGCGCAGAGTTTTAGAAACCTGCTGGGCAACCATAGGCGAGGTCTCGAACCCGGAAAACAAGCTCATGAATATCGGTAAGGCAGGCCGCAGCCGCTGGCTCGGTATCCGCCCGACGGTGCGCGGTACCGCGATGAACCCGGTAGACCACCCGCACGGCGGAGGCGAAGGCCGGCAGGGTCGCGGTACGCGTCGCGCAAAGTCTATGTGGGGCAAGCCTACCGGCAAAGGGCAGAAATCCCGCCGACCGAAAAAGTATTCAAACTATCTCATTGTCTCCCGCCGCAAGGTCGGCAAGCGCAACGCAAAACAGTAGAAATAAAAAGGGCGCCCGCAGGGCGCCCTTGCTCGCTCTAGTTCGGAGCGAATTAGTTCCGATTCAACTCCTCCTCGCTGAATCCCTGCGGCTGAGGGATGGGCGGACGGGGCAGGTCGGCGAGTGAGATGTTGATGTCTCCAGCCGCCCAATCGGCAAACGTACCCAGGATGTTGGTGAGTTCCTGGTGCCATGGGTGCTTGCGGAAGGCCTGAAGTGCGGCGGCGTCGCGGAAGATCGCAACTTCGACCATGTGCATACCTTTCCGCTGGTCGAGGTTGTGTGCTACTTGCAAAAAGAGGATGCCTGCCTCGACGCCGCCGCAGTCCTCACCGAGCGTTTGGTAGCGGTCGAAAATCTCCTTTTTCTGGGCTTCGGTCGCGTGCGATCGAAACATGATGAAGACCGTATGGAAAAGAGCTGGCTTCGAACTAGCTGGGGGCACTGCACCCTCCCTTGGTTGATAGAATCCCAATATAACACACGAGAATGGTTTTAGCAAGTAAATTTGACTCTTTTACCCTTGTCCTGTAGTATCTCCCTAACCCCGCACGGCGGGTTTTTGTTTAGAAAATATGTCCAGATCACTCAAAAAAGGGCCTTACGTAGACGCCAAACTCCTCAAGAAGATTGAGGGCAAACGGCCGGTTGAAACCGGGGTTATTACCACATGGGCGCGCCGCAGCCAGATTGCTCCTGAGATGGTGGGCTTTAAGTTCGGGGTCCACAACGGCAAGACCCACATCGAGGTATTGGTGACGGAGGACATGGTAGGCCACCGCCTGGGCGAATTTTCCCCCACCAAAAAATTTGTCCGCCACGGCGGCAAGATGCAGAAGGAGATGGAGACCAAGGCCAAAGAGGCTGAAATCGCAGCTGCACAGGCTGCTAAGGCTGCGACCGATGCTTCCGCAGGGAAGGCTCCTGCAGGAGCCGCAGCAGGGGCAAAGAAATAGAGATTGATTATATATGGCACAGGCAACCGCAAAACTCACTAACTACCGCCAGTCGCCCCGCAAGGTGCGCCTCATTGCCGACCTTATCCGGGGCAAGTCGGTCGAACGTGCGATTGCGCTCCTCGCTAACCTCCCTAAGCGCGGTGCCGAACCCATGCAAAAGTTGGTGAAGTCGGCTGTTGCAAACGCCAAGGCGCCGGCAAGCGAACTCTATATTTCTGGCATTCAGGTAAACGGGGGGCTAGTCTTTAAGCGTCAGATGCCCCGCGCGCGCGGCCGCGCCAGCCTTATCCGCAAGAAGACGAGTATAATCACGCTTGCGCTCGAGCAAAAGGCTCCCACCCCTCGAAAAACCTCGGGGCAAGAAAAATAATATGTCTAAAGTTGTCCATCCATTTGCTCACAGACTCGGCATCCTTCGTGACTGGCGTCACCGTTGGTTTGCCGTGGGCCCCAAGTACCAGGCATATCTCCGCGGCGACATCCTCCTGCGCGAGTATTTGCTTAAGGAGCTGCGCGGTATGTATATAGGTGGGCTCGAGATCGAGCGTAACGAAAAGACACTGCGCGTCATCATTAAGACTTCCCGCCCCGGTATTATCATCGGCCGCAGCGGTGAAGGCTCGACCAAGCTTAAAAACAGCATTGCGGCATTTTTGCATAAGATTAAGGCACCGGTTCCTGACATTAAGCTCGACATCGAGGAAATCAGAAACCCGGAAAGCAATGCAGCCATTGTTGCCTACATGGTCGCGGAGGGTTTGGAGAAGCGCCTGCCATTCCGCCGTGTCTTGAAGCAGACGATTGAGAAAGTGATGGCGAACCGCGAGGTCAAAGGTGTGCGCATCGGCCTTGCCGGGATGCTCGGTGGGGGTTCGATGTCGCGCCGCGAGGAGCTAAAAAAGGGCCAGATTCCTCTGCAAACCTTCCGCTCAGACATCGACTACGCCCGCGAGCGCGCCAACCTGCCCTTGGGCGTCATCGGCGTTAAGGTGTGGATCTATAAAGGCCAGGTATTTGATGAGAAGGATAAGGCCAAGGAAAATAAGTAAACCTGTATGCTTTTCCCTAAAAAAGTAAAATTTAGAAAATGGCACACCATGCGCCGCAACCCCAAGCGCGCGATGGTTGCCTCGCGCGGTATCACGGTAGCCTTCGGCAGCCACGGCCTTAAGGCTATGACTCACGGCCGCGTGCGCTCCAATCAGCTTGAGAGCGCGCGCAAGGTAGTGGTGCGCTCGCTGGGCAAGACCGGCAAGATGTGGCTCCGGGTATTTCCTGACAAGCCGTTTACCCAAAAGCCGCCCGAGGTGAAGCTTGGCAAGGGCAAGGGCGACCCGCAAGGCTACGAGGTAGAGGTATGGCCTGGCCGCATCCTCTTTGAAGTAGACGGCGTTGCCGATGTGACCGCAACGGAAACCTTGACCAAGGCAGGGAAGAAGCTCCCTTTGAAGACGAAGGTAGTGGCCCGACACTAATACGCATATGGCAAAGAAACACACACTAAACCAACATTCGGCCGATGATTTGCGCAAGCTCGTAGAGGAGAAGCGCGAAGAGCTGCGCCACTTGCGTTTTGCGGTCGCAGGGAGTAAAAATCGCAATGTGAAAGAGGCGGCAACTCTGCGCAAACAAATCGCCCGGGTGCTCACTGAGTTGAATTTAAGGTTAAACCTTAACACTAGGGCTCCCAAGGTTTAACCTTAAAATCATTATGGAACCTAAAGCCCAAGAAATTCAAAAGCACAAGAAGACCCTCCGGGGCATCGTAGTCTCCGACAAAATGATCGACACCGCGGTCGTGGCGGTTAACCGCTATGTAAAGCATCCAAAGTACAAGAAGTACATGAAGATCACGAAGAAGTATCACGCCCACAACCCCGGCAACCGAGCAAAGGCGGGGGAGAGTGTGGTGATCCGCTCGTGCCGTCCTTTCTCTAAGACCAAGTCGTTCGAGATCGTGTTTGCCTCCCTCGACTCTGCTCGGGATAAATAAACTATCATGATTCAACCTCAATCACTCGTCGTCATAGCAGACAACTCCGGCGCCAAAATCGGCCGCGTCTTCAAGGTGCTCGGGAGCTCCCACAAGCGCTATGCGCGCATAGGGGAGGTCGTGGTGCTCTCGGTGCAGACCGCCGAGCCTCGCAAGCAGGTAAAAAAGAAAGATATTCTCCGCGCGGTTGTCGTGCGTCAGCGTCAGCCGCTTCGCCGCAAGGACGGCTCGTATATCCGCTTTGACGAGAATGCGGTCGTGATAATCGAGGGCACCGGCAAGAACCCGAAAGAGCCCCGGGCCGGCCGCATTTTCGGCCCTATACCCAGAGAGCTCCAGGAGCTCGGCTACCAAACGATTATCTCTCGCGCACCGGAAGTCGTGTAAGAAACTTGTTATGAACACTCTCCATATTAAAAAAGGCGATACCGTAGTTGTCCTCTCAGGCGTTGAGAAAGGCAAGACCGGCAAGGTGATGGAAGCATACCCCAAGCTTGGCCTCGTACTTGTCGAAGGGGTAGGTATGAAAAAGAAGCATCAACGCGCCCGCCGCGAGAGGCAGAAGGGCCAGATTATCGACAAGCACATGCCGATCCGCGCAAGCAAGGTGATGAATGTCGCGCTGCAAAAAGAGCGTGCTAAGAAACGCAAGAACTAATATGGCAACAAATCTACTTCAAGATCAGCAGAAGACGACTTTTAAAGACCTCAAAGATACCTTTGGGTGGCAGAACGTCATGCAGGCGCCCCGTATTGAAAAGGTGGTTATCTCTGTGGGCGTCGGCAAAATGGGGAAGGAGAAGGGCAAGCTCGAGCTTGTGGCCGACCGCCTTTCAAAAATCACCGGACAAAAAGCGGCAGCGCGCGGTGCCAAGAAAGCTATTGCGACCTATAAAACCCGCATCGGTGACCGTATCGGCTACCAAATCACGCTCCGCGGCAAACGGGCGGAAGATTTTTTGAATCGCCTGGTCCACATAGCGCTCCCGCGCACCAAGGACTTTCGCGGTGTCTCACCGGGCTCGATCGACGAGATGGGCAACTACACCTTGGGCATCAAAGAAAATACGGTATTCCCGGAGACTTCTGACGAAGAGCTTAAGGATGTCTTTGGCATGGCAGTAACGATTGTCACGACCGCCAAAAATAAGAAAGAAGCTCAAGCGTACCTCACCCACCTCGGCTTTCCGTTTAAGAAGGACGTTTCGCAAAAATAACCATACTACTAAGCTCCGCAAGGATATTTGCCTTGTTTGCCTCTAGGTACAAAAACAGCCTTATATCAAACGATGTAAGGCTTTTTTGTTTGTTCAAATATGAAAGGGTAGGTGGCCATAAACAAGAGGGTATACTTACGGCATGGAGGAACCTCCTCAACCTGCTCCTGTTTCGCAAGATGAGCACAAGACTCTTGTTCTAACTGATCCACCGCCTAAAAAGCACCACCTGGTGCTGTGGGGATTTGGCATGGTTGCCATTGCAATCCTGCTCGGCATGTTTGAGTTTAACTACTGGAGGATCGTGACAACGACCGATAATGTTTCTGAAAATATAATAACGACTTCTCAAGGCTCTGAGGAGAGAGTTCAACTTGTGAATACAGAAGACGACTCACGTTCCTCTTACTATAGGGAAGGGGAGAATGTCTATTTTGGAGATGATTTAATTTCAGAAGCTGATTCTCCAACCTTTGTTGCTTTATCGATTAAGGCGGCAGCTGGAGGAAATGATAACGAATGGGCAAAAGATAAAAATCATGTGTACGATTTCGGTAAAGTCATAGAAGAGGCTGATCCTTCAACTTTCGTAACCGTGTATCGTGGAGTGATGAAAGATAAAAATCATATTTGGTTATATGGCGGAACATCTGCTAACCCGGAGTCTCCGATATACGGAGCAGACTCTGCCACTTTTGTTCATGCAGGCTTCGATTTCTATAAAGATAAGAACTATGTCTATAATCTTGAAATAAGTGAAAAGCTGCATGCCGATCCTATAACATTCTCAGCTCTTAGTCGGATGTATGCTAAGGACATAAATAACGTATACGCTTATTGGTACAAACCGTTGATAGGATCACCCACCTACAAAGTGATAGATGCTAACCCGAACACTTTTCAGATTTTTGAGGGTGAGTATGGAGATAGTTTTGGAAGAGACCAATCTCATGTATATGCATTTGGTGAAATTATTGAAGGCGCTGACCCACTCTCATTTCAGATTTTACCTCCTGTGAATTCGCATCTCACATATGTGAAAGATGTTTACGCAGTGTATGCTTATTTTAATGAGAGATATTCTAAGATTAATAACGCGGATACCCTCTCTTTTTCATTAGTTGAAGGCCAAGAACTATATGACGCGCAGGACAAAAATCATAAGTATGTCCAAGGAGTAATCATAGAGTAGTTTTCCGGTACAACTGCCAAGAAATAAGGGGTTGCAAAAAATCGAAAGGCCCGGATATTGGTCCGGACCTTTTTCGTTTTCTGGACTCACGGGCTTGGCCAACTGACGTATACGTTTATACCCCCAAGAAAACATAGGACTATTCCCACCATTCCGTAAAAGAAATGCTTCTTCATAGTCTCGGGATCATTGGGCATTGTGCCTTTCTTTTGCAAGTCCCTCATACCCTTCCAGATCAGGCTTGCTCCTAGTACACCCATCGCTGCAAAGAAAACAGAAGGTAAATACTCTAGCATGAGATGCTCCCAATTTGATATGCGCCATAACTATGTTCTACAGGCGAGAATACTTTTTTCCAAGGTAAAAGTCTACTTCAGAGAAAGAACTCCAAATAAGGGAGTGTTTTTGCAGTACAACTGCCAAGAAATAAGGGGTTACAAAAACCGTTTATAAGTTTAGACATGTTCTTCGGGACATGTCTTTTCTTTTTCGATAAAATGATTTTAGAGTAGACTGGCGGTAGATAGCAATTGACTCAATGGAGGGTTCGATGGCGTCAGAAGATCCACCTAAGGCCAAGAGGGAAGATCGCACGCTTACCTCGCTCAAACAAGCACTGGAAGCTCTGCACAAAGATCTAAAAGATTGGTGGCCGTTTAAGCCCCCATGGATGAGGCCTAAGCGACCGGCTCCCAAACCCAAGCCAGAAGGGGAAAAGAAAAGACTTCCCGAAAAAGAAAAAGTTGATGCCTGACAGATACCCCTCGCCTGGTGCGGGGGTCTCTTTTTTGCAAAGCATCCTTCTCAAAAAAGGACTTTATAAAAATTTTCCTCAGTTTTTGCAGAACAACTGTCAAAAAATAAGGGGTTACAAAAATGGAAAACGAAAAGCCTGCGGGTATTGCGGGCCTTTTTCGGATTTTGCTCGAACAAACTCCTCTATATGTCCCCAAACATGAAGTAGAGAAGCGAGCCCATAACGAGAATGAAGCCGACAGCAGATGTGGGGAATCCCGCAAAAACATCGTTCGAATCCGATCCTGCGTCCCCGACAAATTTTTCATTTTCGAAGTTGATCCTGAAACCCCAAGTCATCAGCACGACGCCGATGACGAATAGGACGAAAAGGACGAATAGGGTCATATATTCTGACATGACTCGCTCCTCGCTCTTGAGTGACCTGGCAAAGCCTTCCGACTAGGATGGTGGCATAAATAGATCACCATGTCTACACAAGCATTTTTATTTGACTTATAGGCTCTAATCGCGTATATTCTCCTCACGCCCCACAGGGTTCCTTTTTTCTGATAGGTGCCGCTTAGTCGAAAGGCGAGGCAAACCGGCAGAATCATAACTCCCTAGGTAAGGGGAGTATCCCCGGCTAGTCCGGGGCGCTAATACACCACATGGCAAAGACCTCAACAGTAGCGCGCTCAAACAAGCCCCCGAAGTTCAAATCGAGGGTGGTTCGCCGTTGCTTCCGCTGTGGGCGCAAGCGCGCCTTTATGCGCGACTTTGGGATGTGCCGCGCCTGCTTTAGAGAGGCCGCAAACGAAGGGTTGATCCCCGGCGTTCGCAAATCATCCTGGTAAACAACATGGTAACTGACCCAATCGCAGACTTTCTTGTGCGTGTGCGCAACGCCGGCCTTGCAGGCAAAGAGGCCGTTGTGATACCCGCTTCCAAAATGACCAACGCCCTCGCAACTCTGCTTGAAAAGGAAGGATATGTCGCTGGTGTCTCAAAAAAGAAAGGCAGTCCTATTACCGTGACCCTCGCCTACAAAAACGGCCGCCCCGTTATCTCGGGCTCTAAGCGCATTTCAAAACCCTCGCGCCGCATGTACATGGGTGTCCGCGAGGTACGGCCCGTTAAACGGGGCTACGGCCTTCTTGTCCTCTCGACCCCCGCTGGTGTCATGACTGGCAAAGAAGCTCGGGAGAAACGCGTCGGCGGCGAAGTACTATTCGAAATTTGGTAATTGTATGTCACGTTTAGCCAAGCGCCCCATCGCAATACCCGCAAACACGCTCGTCGCCGTAAAAAACGGCGGCATTGAGGTGAAGGGTCCTAAAGCTACGCTTACCCGCACGGGGCACCGGCTTATTTCTATCGAAGTAGGGAAGGAGGGTGTGCAGGTCGCCCCCAAAGCAGACACGATTGAGGCTCGCGCGGCCTTGGGGACCTACGCTTCTCATATCCGAAACATGATTGAAGGTGTCAACACAGGTTTTACTAAAAAGCTCCTTATCGAAGGGGTCGGGTTTAAGTGGGACGTGCAGGGCAAGACGCTTAACCTCTCACTCGGTTTCTCACATCCGGTCAAAATGGCGATCCCCGAAGGGCTTACGGTTACCGTCGAGAAGGGCGTGCTCTCGATTGCAGGTCCCGACAAAGAAATGGTGGGACAGTTTTCCGCCAACATCCGCGCGCAGAAAAAGCCGGAGCCGTATAAAGGTAAAGGCATCCGCTACGAGGGCGAGATTATCCGCCGCAAGCAGGGCAAGAAGGCCGTCTAACACTTATGGAAAAAGCACAAACAAAACGAATAGGCAGGAAGTCACGGCACGCGCGCATCCGCGCCAAGGTGTCGGGAGTTTCTACGCGCCCTCGCCTCGCGGTCTACAAGTCGAACCGTTACTTGCACGCGCAGATAATTGACGATACGGTGAGCAAGACGCTTGTCTCGGGTAGTACCAAAGAAATAACAGGCAAGAAAATGGATGCCGCAAAGAAGCTGGGAGCAGAGCTCGCAAAGCGTGCCAAAGCGGCGGGCATTGAGCGGGTGGTGTTTGATCGCGGCGGCTTCCGCTACACGGGGCGTGTAGCGGCACTCGCAGCGGCCGCTCGCGAGGCAGGGCTCACCTTGTAATACCTATGACTGAAGTAAAAGAACAAGAGCAAAAAGAACTTGAGGTGCCCGCGGCAGAGACTGCGGTGGCTACTCCTGTTGCTGAAGAGAAGGCGCCAGAGGCGGCTCCGGCGCCCGCTCGCCGCGGCCGCGAGCGAGGGCGGCGCGGCGGTGAGCGGGGGAGAGGCCGCGGCGGCCCGCGCAGTGCGCGCCCCGAGCGCAAAAGCGAGTTTGACCAGCGCATGATAAACATCCGCCGCGTCGCGCGCGTGGTTGCAGGCGGCAGGCGCTTCTCCTTCAGCGTTTCTATCATCATCGGCAACAAGAAGGGCAAAGTGGGGGTAGGTGTCGGCAAAGCGGGTGACACGACGCTCGCTATCGACAAAGCGGTCCGCAACGCCAAGAAGCATTTGATCACGGTAACGCTTACCAAAGACTCTTCCATAGCGCACGACGTTTCCGCCAAGTACTGCGCCTCGCGCGTCTCTTTGGCACCGGCACACGGCCGTGGGCTGGTGGCGGGCTCATCTGTCCGTCCGGTGTTGGAGCTCACGGGCATCACTAACACGATTGCCAAGGTGCACTCGGGAAGTAAAAACGGTCTCAACAACGCCCGCGCGGCAATTGAGGCGCTTAAAACCCTCAAAGCGTAATCTGCGAAGCCCGCTTTAATACAAAAGATATGCAACTCAACGAACTACAGCGCAAAACAAAAAATCGCAAGCAAAAGCGCGTCGGACGCGGCCGAGGCTCAGGAAAAGGCAAGACTTCCGGCCGCGGCACCAAGGGGCAGAAGGCCCGCGCCGGCCACAAAATGATGCCCGCTATCCGCGAAGTGCTTAAAAAACTCCCTAAGCGCCGCGGCTACAGCTTTAAGAGCATCCAGGACAAGCCGGCGGTTATCAACCTCTCTGCGCTTGAGCGGCTCTTTGCCCCCGGCGACACGGTAAACCCGAAGACCCTTGCCGAACGCGGACTTAAAACGCAGGGACGCACAATAAAAGTTTTGGGCGACGGCGAGCTTGCCAAAAAACTTACGGTCTCGGGGCTCAAAGTCTCAGGCACTGCTCGTACAAAAATCGAAAAAGCCGGAGGTTCTGTTGCATAATAGCGCATGAATACGTTTGCCCAAAAGCTCATACTACTGCTCTCAGACGAGTCGCTCCGCAACCGCGTGCTGTTCGTGCTGGGCGCACTCATCGTCTTTCGCGTCTTTGCGGCTATACCGATGCCGGGCGTCAACGCCGCACAACTCGAGCTTTTTTTCTCTAACAACCAATTCTTAGGGCTCCTCAACCTCTTCTCCGGCGGTGGGTTATCCAGTCTCTCCATAGTGCTCCTTGGTGTCGGGCCCTACATTACGGCCTCGATTATCATG
>MEWW01000014.1:12994-20461 GCA_001775475.1 Candidatus Adlerbacteria bacterium RIFCSPHIGHO2_12_FULL_53_18
AAGCAGCTCTATCAGGAAGAAGGGGAGATAGGCCGTAAAAAGTTTACCCAGTATACCCGCCTCCTTACGCTGCCTTTGTCGGTGATCCAGGGCATAAGCTTCCTCCTCATCCTCGAGCGTGCGGGGGTTGTGACCTCGCTCACACCGTTTAACTTCGCAACGAACCTCATCGTCATTACCGCAGGCTCGATGCTTCTGATGTGGCTCGGCGAGCTCATCTCAGAGTACGGCATCGGCAACGGCATCTCGCTCCTCATTTTCGGTGGCATTGTGGCGGGGTTGCCAAGCCAGGTCTCCCAGGCGATCTTTACCTTCGACACGACACAGATACCGGTGTACGTTGCGTTTCTTGCGGCTGCAGTGGCAGTCGTCGCAGCTATCGTACTTGTAAGCGAAGCAGAGCGGCCGGTGCCGGTAACCTATGCCAAGCGCGTACGAGGTATGAAGTTTTTCGGCGGCGCTTCGACCTATTTGCCGCTCCGGCTCAACCAGGCAGGCGTTATCCCGATTATCTTTGCGCTCTCGTTCCTCCTTGTTCCGCAGATGTTCGCGGCCTTTTTTGCAACTTCCAGCAATGTGCTTCTCGCAGGCATCTCCAATGCGGTTTTAGGCGGGTTGCAGAACCTGCTCCTCTACGGGGCGCTCTACTTCGTGCTGGTGTTTGTCTTTACCTTCTTCTACACGGCAGTGACCTTCGACCCGCACATGATCTCTGAAAACCTGCAGAAAAACGGCGCGTTTATCCCCGGTGTTAGGCCCGGCGGCTCAACCCAGGAGTACCTGGGCAAGATTATTACCCGCACGACCTTCGTGGGCGCGCTTTTCTTGGCCATAATCGCCGTACTCCCTATCATTATGCAGTCGATAACCGGCATCCAGACATTGGCCTTGGGCGGTACCGCGCTCCTCATCGTCGTCTCGGTAGTCTTGGACCTCTCGCGAAGAGTTGACGCGCAGCTCTCACTGCGTGAGTACTAGCATGGGGACGCTGATACTCGTTGTCGGTCTCCCAGGAAGCGGAAAAGGAACTCTTATAGGCCACGCGAGACAGGCTTTTCCTGAGTTTGTGTATCCAGTTTCGTGGACAACTCGCACGATACGGCCAGGCGAGCGTGAGGGCGAGGTATATCACTTTGCGACCAAAGAAGAATTTGATAGTGCCGTGCAAAACGGTAACTTTTTGGAATGGGTAACTATCGACAACGGTACACGGTACGGAACGCCCAAAGAGGATTTTATAGGCCCCCTTAAGGCCGGGAAAAACGTACTCCGGGAACTCGAAGTCGAGGGCGCACGTGCCATGCGAAAACTCCTTCCTCAGGCTCGAGTTGTGAGCATCTTTTTGCCTGCTGGGACCTGGGACGACCTTAAGACCCGTATGCTCGCGCGCGCGCCTATGAGTGAGGAAGAGCTTGCTGCCCGCAAGACACGCTACGAAAAAGAAGTTGCGTTTGAGCAGGAAGCAGACTATGTTCTCAAAAACGAGTTTGGCAAGCTTGAGGAGACTAAACAAAAATTCGCAGAACTTATTCGCACGATTATAAAAAGTTAGGTACTATATAATAACCGTGGACAAACAAACGCTAATCTTTCTGGGGACGCAGGGGTCGGGCAAGGGGACGCAAATAGGGTTAGTTAAGGAGTACATTGCTCAGCACAATGGTGGACGAGAAATCGTGCATTTTGAGATGGGCAAGAACCTCCGCGAGCTCGAAAAGAGGGCCGACTACGCCGGCAAGCTCTCGCACGAGATACTCGCGGGCGGCAACCTCATCCCGTACGCGATTTCTTGCGCGGTCTTTACCGACTTTCTTATAGACAACATCAAAACCGGAGAAGAGCATTTAATCATCGACGGTTTTCCGCGCACGGCTGAGCAGGTACCAACGCTCGACTCCGTTATCGAGTTTTTTAACCGCCCTTCAGTTACGGTGGTGTACCTCAACATTTCAGACGAAGAGGCGATGAAGCGGCTCCTCCCCCGCAAACGCTACGACGACACCGACGAGGGCATCCGCAAGCGCTTAGCGTGGTCGCGCGAGCAAACCATACCCAACCTCAAATGGTTTAGAGAGCACGGTACCCGCTACAAGGTAGTAGAGATTTTTGGCGAGCGGTCGATTGAAGAAGTGCAGCAAGAAATCAGGCAGAAGCTCGGGTTTGTATGATTGCTAAAAGTGAGACAGAGGTAGAAAACCTCCGCGAAGCGGGGAAGATGATGAAGCAAGTGGTTGATGCCGTGCTTGCGGCGGTTAAGCCCGGTGTGCCGTCGATGGAGCTTGAGCGTATTGCCCGCGAGGCAACTCAAGCAGTGGGCGCAACACCGTCGTATCTGGGATATAGCGAAAAGGGGACACTGCCATATCCGGCAGCCCTTTGTGTGTCAGTAAATAATGAGATTGCGCACTGTCCGCCAAAGCCCGAAAAAATTTTGAAGGCGGGAGACGTGGTCGCTATCGACTTTGGGCTCGAGTATAAGGGCGTGTACATGGACACTGCCTATACCGTAGGGGTGGGTGCGATCGACAAAAAAGCGCAGAATTTAATTGACGGCACACACGGGGCGCTTGAAGCGGCTATTAATGCCGCTCAAGCGGGGGGCACTACAGGCGACATTGGCGCGGCAGTGCAGGAGGTCGCCAAGCAGTATAAGCTCGGAGTCGTTAAGGACTTGCGCGGGCATGGCGTCGGTGCTGCGGTGCACGAGGACCCGCTTGTACCGAATTTCGGTAAAGTGGGGGAAGGCGAAAAGATAAAAGAGGGAATGGTATTAGCACTTGAACCTATTTTTGCCGAAGGGTCGGGCGCAATGGTAGACGACACCGACCATGTGGGTTACGTGACCCGAGACGGTTCGCGCGCCGCGCACTTTGAACATACGATTTTGATAACCAAAGACGGTGCGGAAATTTTGACCGCGTAAAAAGCTACGCAAAACCCTTTGTTCCGGAGAGATAAACGGCACTCCTACACAAAGGGTTTTTGCTCCGCATATGTTGCAAGGTGGCTGAAATTATTGTAAAGTGCGGGCATGCAAAACCCGAAGGAAGAAAAGACCTTTGTCTTGATTAAGCCCGACGGCGTGCGCAAAGGGCTCGTGGGCGAGATCATCAAGCGGTTTGAACAGCGCGACTTGAAGATTGTCGCTTTGGAGATGTTCCACGCCTCGCGCAAAGAGATGGACAGCCACTACCCCAAAGACGAGGCATGGATTCGCCGCCTGGGGGAGAAGACTATGACTACCTATGCCAAGTATGGTCAGGACGTAAAACGCGACTTCGGGACTTCTGACCTCAATAAAATCGGCAAAGTAGTGCGCGGCTGGGTGGTAGACTTCACCTCCTCGGCCCCGATGGTCAAAATGGTGGTACAGGGGGTACATGCGGTGGATATGGTACGCAAAATTGTCGGCCCCACGATGCCTTACTTGGCGGAGATGGGTACTATACGCGGCGATTTTTCCGCCGACTCGCCGATCAATGCCAACTCCGAGCGCCGTGCAATATATAATCTCGTGCATGCCTCGGAGAACCCTCAAGAAGCTAAGCACGAAATAGAACACTGGTTTGGCAAGAGGCAAAGTGTCTTTAAATACAAGCGGTTCGGGATTGACGAGTAAAAATCTGATATACTTGAGTCAGGACTGCGGAAGCAAAGTCCTTATCCTTAACTTCGGGCTATCTCGCGTCGGGTCCAGTAATGAGTTCCCGCAGAGTGCCCACCTGGGAAATCCAGGACACGCTTCCGGAGTTCTACAAAGCATTCCACAGGCAGTGTGGAATTTTTTGTAGAATATTACGATGACATCCACAATATACTTTCACGGCGGGGCGGGGGCAGTAACCGGCTCAAACTTCCTACTCGATACGGGCGAGGCAAAATTTCTCGTAGATTGTGGTCTCACGCAAGGTCGCCATTCGGCCGAGGCGCAAAATTGGGAGGCTTTTCCCTACGACGTTGCGAGCGTGCCCTTCCTCTTTGTTACGCACGCGCACATCGACCACATCGGCCGCATTCCGAAGCTCGTCAAGGACGGTTTTAAGGGCAGGATTATCTCAACCGAAGCTACAAGAGCGCTTGCAGAGCCCCTGCTCCTCGACAGTATGGAACTCCTTGCGCATGATGCACGCAAGCACGAGCGCGAGCCCCTCTACAACGAGCACGACATCGAGCACACCATGCGGCTCTGGGAGGGCGTTCCGTACCATAAAAAAATTGAATTGCCAGGCGGCGTCTCGGCAGAATTTTTAGACGCAGGGCATATCTTGGGTTCTGCGATGGTGCGCCTCTCGCGCGGCGGAAAGTCGGTTGTTTTTACCGGTGACCTGGGCGGTGGCAACTCGCCGCTACTTGCGCCCCACGAGCCCTTGCCGCACCCCGACTATCTCGTGATGGAGAGCGTCTACGGCAACCGCGTGCGGCCAGAAGACAAGAACCGCCGCGAGGAGCTTGAAAATGTGGTTGAAGAAGCAGTGGCGCGCGGCGGCACCTTGCTTATCCCCGCGTTTTCGACCGAACGCACACAAGACCTGCTTTTTGAAATCAGGAATTTGATGGTCGAGCGGAGGGTGCCACAGGTGCCGGTATATCTCGACTCGCCTTTGGCAACAAAGATAACGGCCGCCTACCTTGCTAACCCCGGCTACTTTGCCGAGGCCTTTCGCGAAAGGGTGAAAGGCGGGGAAAATATTTTTGCCTTTCCGGAGTTAAAATTTGTTGAAGATGCAGAGGAGTCGAAGCATGTGGCAGGGAAGCCGGGACCTAAAATCATCATTGCGGGCTCTGGCATGTCGAGCGGCGGCCGTGTCCACGCACACGAAAAGGTGTTGTTGCCGGACCCCCGCTCAACGCTCCTTATCGTGGGCTACCAGGCGGCCGGAAGCTTAGGCAGGCGGCTTTTGGAGGGCGATAAGAACATCTTGATGCAGGGGCAGCGTGTGCAAGTTAAGGCTAAAGTAGAGGCGATTTACGGCTACTCTGCGCACATGGACGGCGAGCAACTCCTTGAGTTTGTTAACCAAGGGCGCGACGCGCTTAAACAGGTGTTTGTGGTGATGGGCGAGCCCGCCTCAGCCAGCTTTTTGGTACAGCGTATCCGCGACTACCTGAGTGTGAAGGCTACAGCGCCCTTGGCAGGGGAGCAGGCGGAAATTGACTTATAATACCCATATGGACGCAACCAAAAACGCTCCTCCTGCGGCGGTGACAACACCGGGCGTTGTTGATATAAAACACACGCACCTGCAGATTAAGCTCTGCGTCTCTGGCGCGGCAGAGACGGGCCACTGCGGTATAGATGCCTACGACAAGGGCTTAGAGCTTGGGCGACAAATCGCCAAGCGCGGGGCTATCTTGGTAACGGGTGCCACTACAGGCTTTCCCTTGTGGGCGGCGATGGGCGCTAAAGAGGCCGGCGGGTTTGTAATAGGTTTTTCTCCCGCTTCGACCGAAAAAGAGCACATCGAGACCTACAACCTGCCGATTGAATACCACGACGTCATCGTCTACACGGGCTTCGGCTACCCAGGGCGTGACCTTATTTTGACCCGCTCATCGGACGCCGTGTTTTTTGGCTGCGGGCGCATAGGCACAATACACGAGTTTACTATTGCGTTTGAGGATAAAAAGCCGATAGGGATTTTTGAAGCCGACTGGGACACGGACGACGTGATTAAAAATATTTTGGCGAACGGCCACCGTCCCAATGAGCGGATCCTTTTTGACCCCGACCCCTCGAAACTGGTTGATAAAATTATTGCGCTCGTTAACGAAGACAAAATAAACCGTGCTTCCTTCCGCTTTGCGCCGCAAGACGACGCGTAGTAACGTTTTGTCTGGAATAGAGTTTTAGACATTAGACTGCACGAGGGAGAGCCGCCATGGATACGAGAGAAGAACGTCAAGCGTTTGCTCGGGCTATGCTTGTAGCGCTCATTGAGCAGCTGCGTAAAAAGTATTCCTAGCCGCAACGCCTCCTCCCCCAACTAAAAAAGAGCCCCTCCGGGCTCTTCTTTTTACGAAACTTGCTTTACTAAGCGCTCGAAGCTTTCAGGCCGCTCTGCGGCGAGGGTTGAGAGCATCTTGCGGTTAACCTTTATGCCTTTTTTGTTCATCGCGCCCACAAGGCGGCTGTAGGAGAGCACACCACCCAAGGTGTCGAGGCCGGCGTTGATGCGGACGTTCCAGAGGCGCTTAAAGTCGTTCTTTTTGTCGCGGCGGTGTGCAAAGGCGTATTTGCCGGCATGAAAGATTGCCTCTTTTGCCGCGCGCTCTTTTTTAGAGCGGGCAAAGCGGTAGCCTTTAACCTGCTTTAAAACGTTTCTGCGGCGCTTGGCCGAAATTTTACCCCCTTTTACGCGTGCCATAGTGGTATCTTATTTACGCGACTTAGATGCGGTAGTAATGTAGCGCTGGGTTACCTGCTTTGAGAGGTTGAGCGACTGCGAGCGGTTGCCGTCCATCTGGGTTGAGCGGCTCTCCTTGGCATTGAAATGGTTCTGCCCGGGCTTGCGCGCAATAACCTTCCCCGTGCGGGTAATTTTTAACCTTTTTGTAAATGCTTTATTAGTTTTCATACGCTTAGTTTTTCTTCGCCCGCTCCAGTGTCGTTGAGAGGCCTTTCGGGCTCTTGCCGATAGGGTCGGCGATTTTATACTCTGCTGGAATCAGCTTTAAAAACAGCTCAAGACGCTCCTTCAGAAACCCGAATTCCATGTACTTGTACCGCCCCCAGAGGAAGAGGTCTACCTTGACCCGGTGCCCCTCCGAGAGCCATTCGGCGGCCCTTTTGGCCTTCAGTGCAAGGTCATGTTCGCCGGTGCCTATCTTTACCTGGACGCTCTTTGTTTCTGTGACGTGCGATTTCGCCTTTATTCCACGGCGTTTTTTCTGCTGTTCGTATTGGAATTTACCATATTCCATGATTTTTGCAACCGGTGGAAGGGCGTTAGGACTTATCTCAATGAGGTCCAGCCCCACCTCCTCCGCCTTGCCCAGGGCCTCACTAAGCGAGAGCACGCCGAAGTTCTCCCCCTCGGGGCCTAAAACGCGCACTTCCTTCGCGCGGATCTGGTGGTTAATGCGAGTAGTATCCAAAGCTGTAGGGGAGACTATACCAGACAAAAGTCAAAGGTACAATAGGGTATACCATGATTAAAAAAGTTGGAGGCAAGTATGTAGTGCTCTCCGAGAAAACAGGGAAGAGCTTTGGCACCTACACCTCGCTCAAAGCCGCCAAAAAGCGCCTCCAGCAAATGGAGATGTTTAAGCACTTGGGTAGCCGCAAGAGGAGATAGACTTTTGGAGCGTTTGCTATACCGTTAACGTAGTGGGCAAGTACCTGGAGGTGTTCGGATGAGAGGCGTGACTTTGCGGCCTCGTACCAAGGAATACTGCGATAAATGGCTTACTGAGAACATCCCAAAAATGAAAGGGGATGTTCGGAAGTTGATGCACGCTATAGCTGAG
>MEWW01000015.1:0-14350 GCA_001775475.1 Candidatus Adlerbacteria bacterium RIFCSPHIGHO2_12_FULL_53_18
CTTGTGAGTGGCCCCCCAGACATGTCGGTCCCTGCCGCACGTGCAGTTAAAGAGATTTTGCTGTGAGAGTCTGCCTTCTTTTTCTCCGCGACAAAGTGCACAAGCTTTTTTATATCCTCGGCGTCTTTTGGATGTACCACTACTTCCGGTCTCAACACAAAAAGGCTCGCGTCGCGCGAATTTTTTTCGAGCGTGTCACTGCTCTCATCCACCTGTTCGGGACGCAGCACTTTACGCAACTCTTCCCCGAGTGCCATTGACAAAATTGTAGCACAGAAGATGTTGCAATTGGGGCAAAATTATGTATTATGCCTGCGGACTCTGGACATACTACAGAAAGAAGGAGCCACGGGCATGACCATCAAGGTCGTAAAGTTTGGGGGTTCATCCCTCGCCGACTCTTTGCAGGTCGGAAAGGCAATCGCGATCGTCAAGGCAGATCCAACGCGTACGCACGTTGTCGTCTCTGCACCTGGCAAACGCAACGCTCTCGACACGAAAGTCACTGACCTGCTTTTGGGCTGGTACAGGCTCAAAAAACAAGGGGTTTACGAAGAGGCGGCCCAGCTTTGGACGGCCATTTGCAACCGCTACTTCGAGATCATCTCCGGGCTCGACTTAGGCCTCGACCTGCGCGACGACTTTGCCGCTATACAAGATGCACAAGAGGCCGGAGCGTCGGAAGATTTCATCGCGAGCCGCGGCGAATACCTGATGGCAAAGATCATGGCCGACGCGCTGGACTATGAGTTTGTTGATGCGGCAAAGTGCGTTCGCTTCAACTCGATCAAAACGGCTTCAGGCCACCTCGCTACTCACGACAGGCTCTACAACGAGGGCCTCACGCACAGTCTCGTCTACTCGCTGATGCACGATAAGCGTGTGGTGATGCCGGGATTCTACGGCACACTGCTCGACGGCAAGACAATTCAGATTTTTCCTCGCAACAGTTCGGACATCAGCGGAGCTATTGTCGCGGCGGCTCTACAGGCCAACGTCTACGAGAAATTCACCGATGTACCCGGCATTCTTGCTGCAGACAACCGACTGGTCAAGAATCCGCGCAGCATCACATCGGCCACGTATCGCGAGCTGGGTGAGCTCGCGATAGACCCGAGCGGCGTCTTCCACCCTGAAGCAATGTATCCGGTGCAGACCGCTGGTGTCGAAACTCATATCCTCGACGCCAACAATCCGCGCGAAAAAGGAACGGTCATCTACCCCGACATACGAGCGCCGAGTCTGACACCCGGAACCGTTATCGGGATCGCTGCCCGCGCCGGTTTCTCGATCATCACGGTCTACAAGGTGGCGATGAATCGGGAGGTTGGCTTTGTGCGCCGCGTACTCGAGGTATTGGAGCATGAGCGCATCAGCTTTGAGCATGCTCCGATGGGACGGGACATCATGAACGTACTCCTCGAGACCTCGCAACTGAAAGACAAGGAGGACTATATTGTCAATCGACTCATCTCCTTCTGTTTCGCCGACGAGGTCAAGATCGAAGACAGCCTTGCCTTGATCTCGACGGTGGGTCGCGCCATGCGAGACACCGCGGGCGTTGCGGCGCGGCTCTTTACCGCACTTGCGAATCACGGCATCAGCAACCGCATTATCGACCAGGGCGCCACAGAAATGAACATTGTGGTTGGCGTTAAGGAGTCGGACCTAAAGCCCGCCGTCAATGCGATCTATAAGGAGTTCTTCCCTAGTGCCTAGCAAGTCGCGAACGAATCTTTGTGCGCCGTCCGGGGTCCCCGGACGGCGCACATTTGTTTTTTAATACAAATCTCCAAGGCTTTACAATATACTCTCCTGCGTAATTGATTCCAATCCGAGGTGTGCGCACAATCTTGCGCGGACTAATCACCTCTCCCCTATCTTCGACCCACAGTCCACTCTTTTTGCCGAGCGGCTGGTGATTTAAGCTCTTGTCGATTTTTAGAAATTTAGTCAGCTTTGCCGGGCCATCCAGCGAAGCAAAAGTGTCTCGTGCAGGGGTGCCGTTTATCTCCCCGGAGCGAGACACTTTTGCGGAGCTACTTACACCGCGTATAAGTACCGCCGCCGGATATTCTTTTTTGCCACACACCAGGTTGAGCATCCAGTGCATGCCATAGGTAAAGTAGACGTAGATAGTCCCCGGCTTCCCGAACATCGGCGTGTTGCGCGGCGTCTGGCCCCTGTGCGCGTGGCTGGCCAGGTCTTTAAACCCGTCATACGCCTCAGTTTCGACAATCATGAGCGCGACAGTCTTTCCCCTTACTCTACGCACCAAAAATTTGCCGAGCAAGTCTTTAGCGACCGTAAGCGTCGGGCGGTCAAAGAAAGCGGGGCCTAACATCCTAGCCATGCACCCTATTTAACCCTGCTAGATGTACCTCCGCAATTTGTAGAGCGTCCTGCGCCGCTCATATGTAATGCCGCATGAGCACCCGGCCCGCACTGTCATAAAGACACAGTACCGCCATCCTGCGCTCGGTCATACTTTCACCATACCCCGCATATGGTGAGGAGTCTACACTGGACAACGTTCTTTTCTCTCTGTGTAAACCGTTGTGCACAGGGTTTCGGATTGGAGGGGTAGGATCTTCGATCTAATATATAGATGTCCATCTATATAGACATCAGTCTATATGATGTTTGATTGTCAGGCGGGGAAGCAAGGTGTGATTCCTTCGCAGTGCCGCTACGGTGTGTGGCTGTGTCCAGCCACGAGCCCGAATACCGCATGACACATTATCCGTTAGCCTCGAGCAAGGTATATGACTACGACACTGTGCGTGCGCCGTTCGATTTATTTTTTTGCATATGCAGGCCTCTTCTGGTGGTTTGTCGCTGTACCGAGTGTTGCGGCTGCTGATACTGCTCTCGCTGGAGCGTATTTGCAGGACCATCTGAATAGCCCGTGGGTTACCATGGCACTCGTAGCACTGGGCGAGAATCCAGATACGACCTATCTGCAGTCAGCAGAAGGATCCACAGCGATTGACCTTGAAGCGCCCATTTTGGCATTAACAGCCGCCGGAAAAAACCCTTATACGTACCCGGAGACGGATTTAATCGCGGCTCTAAAAGCTTTTTACTTCGAAGGACAGCTGGGAGAAAAAGATATGCTCAATGACGATATCTTTGGCATCTTGGCGCTTGTGTCTGCCGGTGTGCCTGGCGATGATCCCGTCATAGCCGCCGTAAAGGAACATATCATTACGCACCAAAACGCCGATGGAGGTTGGTCCTACTCCGTCGGAGGGACGAACGACACCAACACCACCGCCGCCGCAATCATGGCGCTTATGGCCGCCGGCTTGTCGCCGGACGCTCCGAGTGTGGTGCAAGGGCTCGCCTACGTGCGCGCCGCACAGAATGCAGACGGCGGATTTCCCTATGATCCTCAAAGTGAGTGGGGTACGGCCTCCGATGCTTCTTCGGACGCATGGGTGCTCATGGCGCTGACCGCGGCGGACACAGATATGGCCTCTTTTTCAGCGAGCACCAGCCCCTCCGAGCATCTTCTGTCACTGCAGGTGGCAAGCAGTACGGGGCCCACCGGCTATTTTGAGTATCAGCCGGGAAGCGGAGAAGATTCTTTCACTCCCGTGACCACCTCCTACGCAGTCATCGCGCTTTCAGGAAAGACTCTTCCGGTCGGAACGTTTGTGCTGCCCCCGCCCATCCCCGAAGCACCAGCATCTGCCGGCGGTAGTAACAGTCGGTCAGTCCGAAAAAAAACTAAAGTGGATGCCGCGTTAGTCTTAGGCACTAGCACCGCCCCGGCAGTGGAGGGTCAAACCTCTACGCAAGATGTGCTTCTGCATCTGCCGTTCTCCAGCGACTTGTGGTACGGCATGCAAGGAGCAGGGGTTAATCAGCTCCAAACACTGCTCATTGCTGAAGGCTTCTTAGCGATCGCGGTTCCGACAGGGTGGTTTGGACCGCTCACGCGCACGGCGGTAATGCAGTATCAGTCAGCCTGGGGCATTGTCCCAACAGGCCTGGTAGGGCCGGTAACTCGAGCGTGGCTTAATGTTCGTTCGATGATAATTGGTGCTATGTGACCCCTACGGGATTCGAACCCGTATTTGCGCCGTGAGAGGGCGCCGTCCTAACCGTTAGACGAAAGGGCCGTGTCAAAAAATATAAAACAAAATTGAGCAAAAAGAAAGGCGCCCCGAAGATCGGGGCGCCCTGTGCGGAGAGGTCGCGGCTGCTACAACCATCTCAGGCTGCCGTCGATTTCTGAGATATTGAAGCGGCTGCTACGAGGGCCGCTTGCGCGAAACCGTGATTTTCGACGAGCGGGCTTTTGCATGTGCGAAGTTGGAATGAGACATGGCACCATGTCGCCGATTTTTACCTTTGACATTGATGAGCCAGGTTGGATGACCTTACCGCCACCAACTCCCGGTACGTAGACCGGATCTCCTGCCTCCCAATTCTGAGCCGGGATGGGGGCCTTCGGTCCATTCGGGTCTGTTGTGATGATGTTCAAGACACGCCTCCGTATTGTTGGAACAAAAATCGCGTATCCGGCTATACCGGACCCAAATTCCAGTATATAACCGTCCATGACGGTGAGTCTCCCCTATTGCATCCTAAACTACAATAACACGAGCCGTAGAAAAATCAAGCTACTTCTTTTTGCGCCACTCGGGGTCCTGCCTCACCAAGAGCTCCCCTGCCCGCTCGGGTTCTTCCATCAGCTCCTCGACGATGCGCTCCATGCGCATGCTCTGCGAGCCTTTGATAAGCAGCACATCTTTTTGACGCAATATAGATTTAAGTTCGCGCGCGGCCTTCCGCGTATGTTCGTACTGCAAAATGGCACTATCCGGCATCCCCGCATCAAGAGCGCCTTCCGCAATGTCTCGCGCCCGAAATCCTACCGTAACTAAAAGATCGCAAGTTTTGGCCGCATGTGCCCCCGCTTTTTTGTGCTCCTCCGCCGAGTGCCGCCCAAGCTCAAGCATGTCGCCTAGTACCGCAACCTTTCGCGTCTGCATATGCGAACCCACAAGGTTAAGCGCGTCTAGGGCCGCCTCTGTAGCCGCTGGAGAAGAGTTGTAGGTGTCGTCGACAATGAGCGTGTCTTTAACACCCCGCAGGAGGCGCATCCTCCCCGGAGGTGGCTCGTAGCTCTCGAGTGCTTTGACTATTTCCTCCACTTTTTTGCCGAGCGCCTGGCCAACAGCTGCGGCGCCAAGCGCCGGCAAGAGCGCGTGCGCGCCTACCGAACCCACCACCTCAAACGGCGCTGAAACCCCTTCTGCCTTGAGCTTCGCCTTCATGCCAAGTGGCCACCGCTCTTTTCCTTCTTCATACAACAGCTGAACATCATCTGCGCGCACATCGGCCTCAGGGCCGAGGCCAAACGTAATCATCCGGCGCTCGCCCGCGCGGCTTTTAAATTTGTCGAGCTCATGGTCCCCTGCGTAAAGCACCAGCGTGCCACTTGGCACAAGTGCGTTGATGAGTGAAGCTTTTTCTTCAATAACATCTTTAGGCGAGTCAAAAAACTCCACATGCACTGGTACTTCCGGCAGCCGGGTAATAACCGCAACATCCACCGTGAGCCACCGGGCAAGCGAAGAGATGTCGCCCGGGCGGTCTGCCCCCACCTCAAGCACGAGCCATTCCGGATAGCGCGTTTTAAATATGATCAAAAACAAGCCGTCTAGGAGATTTTGTATCCATCGAAGCGGATTGTTCCAGCCGTTGGGGACGCCGAGTATCGTAAGCGGCACCCCAATTTCGCTGTTAAAGCTTTTTTCGCTCTTGCGGGTGTGGCTGCGCGCGGCGAGCACGCGGTAGATAGCGTCTTTGGTAGAGGTTTTACCGACGCTTCCCGTAACCGCCACCACCTTGGGCTGGTACTTACGGAGCACGGCACGGGCCTCGAGCGTAAGCAGTGCAACTATAATTTTCTTGAAAAGGGATTTCATCTATCCGGAGGAATGTCGTAGTAGCTAATGAGAAACTGGGTCAGCGCGTGGAATGGCTGCGTCAAGGTCTGCGATGCAAACGAAGCACCCACAGGCTCAAGCGCAAACAAAAAGATGATGAACCGGGAGTCGTAGGACGGGAAATAGCCGAAAAAACTGTGCAAAAACCTGTCCTCATAGTAGCCGCCGCCGCCCGGGTTAGCAACTTGCGCCGTACCGGTTTTGGCGGCAACGCTGTAGCGCTCGAGCGTGATTTCTCCCTGCAAAAGTGCCGTATCAACAACCTCTGTAAGCATCCGGCTCACCTCACGAGCCGTCTTTTCGCTCAGCACCTGTTCGTTTTGCCCCCAAGAAAGCGTCTGGGTAAGCCCCACATCGTAGCGTATCTCGCGCACCAGATGCGGGGTTACGAGCTTGCCGCCGTTTGCAAGCGCTGCGAGTGCACGCACCGTTTGTATTGGGGTCACGGCAATCCCCTGCCCGAAGGCAGCGGTCGCATACTCAACCTGCCGGGGGCTCTGGAGGTTTTCAACCAGGCCATGGAGCTCGCCCGGGAGGTCGATGCCGGTCTCGCTCCCTAGCTTAAACTTATCCAAAAAATACTCGCGCATCGTATCCTTGCCCATTTGCACCGCAATAAACGAGGCACCGAGGTTGAGCGACTGATTTAAGATTTCCTGCATCGGGACGGTGCCGCGCGCGCGGCCGTCGTAGTTGCGGATGGTTTTTTGGTCGAGCACGATCTCACCCGTGTCGTAGTAGGTGGTCTGGGGCACTACCGCACCGCTGTCGAGCCCCGCGGCAACGGTCAAGGGTTTCATAATCGAGCCCATTTCGTATACGTTCTCAACCAGCGGGTTGGCAAAAATGAGCGGGTCTTCTTCCTTACTAAACGCATTGAGGTCAAAAGTTGGATGCACCGCCATACCAATAATCTCGCCCGTGTGAGGGTCCATGATAATGCCCCCCACCAGCCGTGAGTTCCACTCCGCATCGTACTCTTCCAGCGTGCGTTCGAGCTCGGCCTGCACCACCGGCTCTAGGGTGGTAATAAGGTCGCCTGTTTTAGGCTTGGCGCCGAAGAGGGCTTCCGCCGCGCCAAAGAGCTCTACGAAAAAATTTGAGTATGAAAGTTCTTCCTCCCGTGCAAGTGTCTGCTCATAGTAGCGCTCAAGCCCGTAGCGGCCCTTCTGCACGTCGTCGTTGTTGTAGGCGACAAAACCTATTTCCTGCGCCGCCAAGGTAGCGCCGGGATAGTAGCGCCGGTTCGTACTAGACGCACTGGCGGCAACTGTTGCCGCTAAAACCAAATTGCCGTGCTTGTCCGAAAAATATATCGAGTCGCGCAGAAGGAGCGGCGAAGTTTGTTGGATAGTTTGGGCCTCGGCACGGGCGAGATACAGGTCGCCCTGCATAACCTGCAACATGTAGAGGCGGCCAATCAACGCAAATGCTACGAGTATGCAGACCGCGACTAATATTCTGACGCGCGTGACAAACCACTGCTTTCTCATGACTACTCGCTAACAAGCGTCAGCGGACGCGGGTTTGAAGCAAAGACAGTTGAAACTTCGGTCGGCTTTACGAAGCCAAGCCGCTCTGCGCGCTCTGGCGATACCTCTTTGGTGTACGAAAGGTAGCGCGCTTGCATGGTGCTTAACTCCGCGGTTAAGGCCTTATTTTCCCGCCCGGCGTCGGCGCGCTTAGCCGTAGAGCTTACTGCCTCAAGCAAAAAGATGCCGTAGAGGAGGAGCGCGCAAGCCACGACCGCGGCCATGAGCGCTGCGGCGCGATGCAGTCGAGGCGTGTAGGCGATAGCTATGGCACGTGCTTGTCTTTTCATACTTTTTTACTTTTCAGTTTTTTAATTGCGCGCAGCTTCGCACTGCGAGCGGAGGGGTTATGAGTAATTTCTGCTCTCGCTGCGACAATTGGTTTTTTGGTTAGGAGTTCGCCGTGCTTCTTTCTGGCAAGTTCGGCAAAAAAACGCTTGACTATGCGGTCTTCTAAACTATGGAAGGAGATAACCGCCACCCTACCTTCTGCCGCCAGGTGCTTCCAGGCAGCTTTGAGTCCCGCTTCAAGTGCGCCCAGCTCGTCGTTGACAGCGACCCTAAGTGCCTGGAACGTCTTGGTGGCCGGGTGGATCTTGCCGTGCCGATAGCCCGCAGGAACAGAATCACGGACAATCTCCACAAGCTCTATGGTCGTCTCAATCGGTTGCTGTCTCCGCCGCAGGACAACTGCTTTCGCAATCCGTCGGGCGTAGCGTTCCTCGCCGTAGCCAAAGAGCACGTCGGCAATCACCTTCTCGTCCCACTGGTTGAGGATTTCCGCTGCGGTAAAGCCCGAGCGCGGCCGCTCGCCGTAGCTCATGTTCAAGGGTTCGTTTTGGAGAAACGAGAATCCCCTTCCGCTTGTCAACTGCTCGCTGTGCCACCCTAAGTCGAATAGAATCATGTCCACCGTCTTAAGGCCTGCTTTGTCTAGCACACTTCCAAGGTCTGCAAAGTTGGCGTTGAGGACAGTAGCGCGAGCGCCGAAGCGCTTAAGCTTCTCCCTAGTTGCCTCGACGGCATTCAAGTCTGCATCAAGCGCGATGAGCTTTATATGAGCCGCCTGCATGAGCGCTTCACTCGTGCCCCCTTGTCCTGCCGTAGCATCAACAGCAACCTCCCCGTCTTGGGGTGTTAGTAGGTCGATAACTTCCTTAACAAGGACGCTCTGATGCGCCCTGGCCTGCCCTGACTTCCACTCGCGGTGAGAACCATCCTCCTCTCGAATGGGATGGCGCTTAACACGAGTAGAAGTCAATGCATGCATCATAGTGGTAGTTGAGCTTAAAAGAACGCACTTCTACAGGATCCGGAGGTCTCCCAGGGTTTGGGCCATGTGGTCCGCCCCTTTTTCTATCCGGCGTTTGTATGCGGCCCAAGTGGATTCGTTCCAAATCTCAACCCGGTCCGATACCCCCGCAAGCACGACACTCGCACCTAACTTCGCGAAGTCTTTCAAAAAGTCGGGGATGAGGATCCGGCCTGCTCCGTCCACTTCCGTCTCGACCGCACCGGCTAAGAGAAACCTGCTCATGCCCCGTGCTGTCGACTCGCCGAACGGCAGCTGCTCGAGCTTGCTGGCAATCTCCTGCCACGTACGCCGTGGGAAGAGAAAGAGACATTGATCGAGCCCGCGCGTTACGACAACTGTCCGGCCAACTTCTTTCCGAAACTTCACCGGGAGAGAGAGGCGTTTCTTGGAGTCCAGCGTGTGTGTATATTCTCCAATAAGCATAATTAATCCCACTCTATCCCACTACTAGACAGTATACAACCACTACTCCCCACTCCAAGGGCAGTTATACACAACTTGACAAAATATTTTGTCTATGCTAACATAGCAAATGGAACAGGGGGGTGGTCAGGCGTATCAACCGTAAACGAGGAGTACGATCGTGACCATCGACAAAATCATAAAATTCTTCAATAATGCGCCGGCACAGTATGTCGAGCGCTGGAAAGAATTCTGGGCCTTGCAGCCGCATGAGCAAAAGCAGCTCTACGTATGCCTGGGTCTTGCGTTTGTGTTCGTCTATGGGATCACGGCTCTCGCCTGTGCTCAATGACGAACCGGCCGCGCGGTGCTCCCTCCCGCGCGGCCTTTTACTTTACCCAACCACCTCCTTTAATCTTTTTATTACAAACTCGTGTGGGAGTGCGGAGATAAACCATCCGGCCTGCGGGCCATAACTTTTACCCAAAAATGCGAGATAGATCGCTCCAAACAGCTCGGAAGGCTTGATTCCCTGTGCTTCTTTTATCTCATGGAGCTTTTTATGTAGCTCCTCCCCGCTTGGCATTGCCTCAAATCCTTCGATATATCGAAGGATTTCTGCAAGTGCGGCTTTTTGCGCCTCTGAAAGGCTTTTTGCCGCTTCTGGGAGCGTGTCCTGCAGTTTAAAAACAAATTTTTCCGGCGCATAGGCCTCAAGCCAGCGTTTGGCGTACTTGGCACGTTCGTCGAGCTCGGCTTTATCGGCTTTGGGGAACTCTTTATAAAGATCCATGTGCGGCATCTGCACAACAAACGCCACTTGCGAGAACCGCGGCAGGACAGACTGGCTCGAAATCTTGCGTTCTGGATGTATAAACTCAAAAAGTTTAGCATAGTCGTCTTTTACTCCGGCCCAATACCCCTCGGCAAGCTTGTCGTAGAGGTCGTAGAGCAGGGGAACGGTGTCACTTTCGGGGTCGAAGTTAAACTGTTGGTTGATGTCTTTGCCGAGAAGTGCGAGCCGGAGGATCTTGGGCGGCACCAGCTCTGAAATTTCCTTTGCACTACTCCCCCGCCCTTTTGAGGAAGACATCTTTTTGCCGCCGACGAGCAAAAACTCGTAGGGCATGTCAAACGGCGGTTCGTAGTTGAACACTTCTTTCGAAATATGATTAGCAACATCTCGTGAGCCGCCCTTCGTGGAGTGATCCTTGCCCCCGCCCTCTACCATGACGTCATACACCTTCCACTTTGCCGGCCAGTCGGTCTTCCAATAGAGTTTTGAGCGGCCGCCGAATGGACTGATGCGCCCGCTATGCCCGCAGCCTTCAGTATATGCAACTTTGTTTTTAAGACAGGTGTAGGCGACCGTGCTTTCGTCGAAATCCGTCGCTTCGGTCGTCGTCATCTTGCCGCACTGCTCACAAATAACCGAGATAGGCAGCCATCCTTCCTTACGCTCAGCACCTGATACCTCTTTCATAATGCGACGAATATCCTCGGCATGCTCAAGGGCTTCGCGGATGACGCCGTCCATTTTGCCAGAAAGATAGAGCTCACTCGCCCATACGTATCTTGGATGAAAGCCGGTCGCCTCGATAACCGACTGGAACTCCTTTGCATAAAACTCGCCGAAATTCTTTGCCGAGGCTTCAGGCGAGGGTATGGTATAAAGCGGCTTTCCCAAATGCGGCTCAAAAGTAGCTCTGTCGAGGTAGGTTGGAATGTCGTCCATCGGGTCGAAGTCGTTGTGCTCCCAGACAAATTCGTTGGCGGCCCCTGTATCGGTAAGCGCCTCATGCACGGCACCGTGTATGGCTACTCCGCGCATGGAGCCAATATGCACGCGGCCAGAGACCGTTTTTTCGTCGCGGATGACAATAGGTTTACTGGCGCCAAATCGCGCCTTGACCTCCCCCGCTATCCGGTCTGCCCAAAACATGAAGTTTAGTGTAGCTCACTTTTCAAAAAAATGTTATAAGACAGGCGGCAGGGCAACGAGGAAGCAGAGGAATAGATGAGGCGAGAGAAAAAAAGTGAAGAAGCGACGAGAAGGTTCCTCCTCAAAAGACTGGATGGCTACACGCGGCGGATGGACCTTGCCAATCTCCAGATCACGGTAGATCTTGCCAAACGGCGAGCAGAGGATCAGGAAGAGGCGCGGAAAAGAGCACTATCTATACGCAGACACCGTACTCACGACGAAGAGGACGATGTCGACTAGCGGCCACATGAAAACCGGCGGGAGAACTCCCGCCGGTCGCTGTTTACTCCACCTTTAAGATTTTAAACCGCTGAGTGCCGCGGGGGGTGTGGAAGGAGAACTCGTCTCCTTTCTTTTTGTTTAAGAGCGCGCTCCCAAGCGGCGAATGATAGGAGATTTTACCGGCAAACATGTCGGTCTCTTCGGCGCCAACGATGATGTAGGTGCGTTTATCCTCGCTCCCCTTGGCGGCAACGGGCTGCACGGTAACCGAAGAGCCCATAGCAACCGTGCCGCTTTTTTTGCCCTCTTTAACAATCTTCGCGTTTTTGAGTATGTGCTCGAGCTTGCCGATGCGGTCTTCTATAGCCGCCTGCATTTCTCTAGCTTCCTGGTACTCCGCATTTTCAGAGAGGTCACCCAAACCGCGCGCATACTCAAGCTGCTCCGCGATTTCTTTGCGGCGCGTTGTGCGCAACTCTCCTAGCTCTGAAGTCAGTTCCTCGAACTTCTCCTGAGACATTAATTCCTCTGTCATATAAAAAGGTAGTGCGGACAGTTTACCTGAAACCGCTTAGAAGTCAATGTGAAGTCAGTCGACTACTCTAGGTACTCCGGTGCGTTTGCTTTGAGCCACCACAAAAAGGCGTTCATTGCCGCAGGCGCGCCGACGGCTGTGCCAGCAGGTGCGCGTTCCAAAACCACCGCAAAGGCCCAGCGCGGATTTTCGTACGGATAAAAGCCGATGACCCACGAGTTCATAAACTGATTTTGCGCCCCCACCTGCGCCGTGCCGGTCTTACCCGCTACCTCAATAAACGGCATATTAACCGCGGCAGCGGTGCCGCCCTGTGCGGCCAGGCGCATCCCTTCGCGCGCCACTTCAAACGCATGCGGGTCGATAGGGAGTGAGGTGCCTTGAGGGCTCGAACTTGCGATGAGCGCCGGGGTAAGAACCATGCCGCCGTTTGCAATGGCGGCCGCCATGCGAGCCATCTGTAAGGGCGTCACCTGTACACCGTACTGCCCTATCGCAGTGTTGTAGGTATCGCCCACTCGCCACGGGTCGCCCCCAAAGGTCGCCTCTTTCCACTCTGGGGTGGGGATAGTACCTCCAGGTTCCTCAAAGCCCATAAGTCCAGTGGGGTTGCCCATGCCAAAGAGTTTAAAATATTCGTCCAGTGTGGCGATGCCTAAGCCCTGCTGGTCTTTGTACCCGCCGCCGACAGTATAAAAGTAAACATCGGAGGAAACCGCGATTGCGTGGCGCATGTCGGTGTAGCCGTGTGCCTTCCAGTCTCTAAAAATCGACGGCTGGTCCGGAAAGTAAGGGTTTGGAATCGAGATTGAGCCTGTACTCAAGATTTCTTTAAACTCATCAATAACTCCTTCAGCAAGCGCCGCGATTGCGACCATGGGCTTCACGATAGAGCCCGGCGCGTAGAGCCCAGAGATCGCGCGGTTTAAAAACGGATTGCGCTCGTCTGCAAAAAATGCCTCAAGTGCCTCCTCTCTGCCGCGCGAGAGCGCCTCGGAAGAGTATTCGGGGTAGCTCGTAAGCGCCAAAAGTTCGCCGGTCTCTATATCGATGACCGCCCCAGCGCCGCCCTGAAACTTCGACCCTTCCGCGCGTGCGGCTATTGCGTCGTAGAGGCCTTGCGTAACTTCGGCATCAAGAGAGAGCGAAACCTGCTCACCGGTTTGCGGCGGCCGCTGTGCGCTCTCCGAAACGACGTTGCCGCGCGCGTCGGTCTCCGTGAGCGTGATGCCGTTGTGCCCCGCAAGCACGTCGTTGTACGCGCGCTCAACACCCTCTATCCCCTCAAACGAGGTACGGAAGTAGTGACCGGAGGAGTCTTTGGTGGGAGCTTTGGTATAACCCACGATGTGGGAGAGGCCGCGATACTGGCCGTAGTGACGCTCGGCAAAGTCGCTTTCGGCGTCCACGCGTACGTTGTAGGCAAGCTCTCGGCCCGTCCTGTCGACAACCGTGCCGCGGTCGGCAAAGATGATGCGCTCGGCAAGCTGATTTTCCGCCGCTTGTTTCGCGTAGGCCACACCCTTTACAAACTGGAGATCAAAAGCACGCAGACAGTAGAGGCCAACCAGCAGCAGAAGCAAGCTCGAGACAAAGAGGAGCGCACCTTGGCCTATTGGTCGCTCTATCCGCCCTTCAAACTGGTCGGTGTCAAATGCCTGCAGGTTCGAAGAGTCGACAAAAATCTCGTCGGGATGTATTTCGGGTGAGCGCTGCCTGCGCAGCCAATGGCGGAGCGACATTACCCTATTTTAGCCGCTAGAGGTGTTCTGAGGAAGTGCGCTTAATGAAGTAGCGTCTCGTTGAGTAGCGCACGACAACTGTGGCAAGCGCCGCAATGGTAAACGGGAAGAACAGGTAGGCTGCGGGGCCCACCGGCGCACCGTATGCCAAGTCCAAGAGAAGTCCGAGTGGCAGAGCGAACAGCCCCCGCCCTACAAAACCCATAGCTACGACCCCCGCTGCCGCCAGGGGCCAGAGTTCAAGCAAAAAACTCCCAGACGTTACGACAAATATAAGAGCGATGAGCCAGCGGTTTGTGTTCATAGTGACGAGCGTTTGCGCACCTCCACAAAACGAAGTGAGAATGGATTTGCAGGGAGCTGAAGATAAATAGTTTGAAATGACTCGTTGGACGCTACCTCGGTTGCTGCGACACGCGCGGCAAGTATAGGGTTGATGTCGGGGAAAAGTACCGGGTCGCCAACAGAAACTTCGACGCCTTGCGGGAGCTGCCCCTTAAATGAGCCCCCGCCCTGCCCCTCCATAATAATAGGTACCGAGCCCCCTTCGGCAAAGACAAGCGCGTCGTGCGCCTCGCCCGGCGCGGAGTAGAGCGTTGCCCGCGAGCTACTGCGGTACACTTCCGTCACACGGCCAATCACGACCGACCCTGCC
>MEWW01000015.1:14434-20652 GCA_001775475.1 Candidatus Adlerbacteria bacterium RIFCSPHIGHO2_12_FULL_53_18
AGGAGCACGTCACGGTCGGCGAGGAGCGCCTCTGCCAGGGCGAGCTCAGTGCGCAGGCGTTCAAGCTCGCCCTGGCTGGTCAGCGACTGCACGGCGCTAAACGCGGGGGTAAAGACTGCCCAGAAAGCTCCGGTTAAAGGCTCTCGCCATACCAGAAGTATGCCAGAGACAACAAGACACAGGACCCCGACCAGCACGATGCGCAGCCCCCTCCCCTGCTGGCGCCGTTTATGAGAGATCGTCGTCATGATCCAAAAAGACGTCGGTGTGCGCGTGCGGATTTTCTAAAATAACGCCCGTGCCGCGCGCGACAGCCGTCAACGGATCGTCGGCGATAATGACCGGCACTTTGAGCCACTGCGAAAGAAGTGAGTCCAGACCTTTAAGTTGCGCGCCGCCGCCAACAAGCACGATGCCGCTGCGCATGATGTCAGATAAAATCTCGGGCGGTGTTGTCTCCAAGACTTCTCTAACCGACTCGATAAGGGTATCGATTGATGTTGAAATAGCTTCGCGGATGTCTGAGTCGGTAATGACGACCTCGCGCGGCAATCCGGTAATAAGGTCGCGGCCTCGAATAGCCGCCTCAAGGTGCCCGCCGCCCTCGATAACCGAGCCTATAGCCATTTTGACACTCTCCGCGGTCTTTTCTCCGATAAGCATTTTAAACTCGCTCCGCACGTGCGCAATAATGTCCTGGTCGAGCTTGTCGCCGGCAATGCGAAGATTTTTTGACCTGACAATGCCACCTAGAGAAATAATCGCGATGTCGGTGTTGCCGCCGCCAATGTCGACAATCATGCTGCCAATCGCCTCTTTTATGGGGAGTCGAATGCCGAGCGCCGCGAGCATCGATTCTTCGACAATATGGACCTCGCGCGCGCCCGCGTTTTGCGCCGCGTCTTTAACCGCGCGTATCTCGACGTTGGTGATACTCGAGGGCACGCCGATGATGGCGCGAGGCCCCAAGAGTTTTTTAGACATGTTCTGCGCACGGTTGATAATGTAGGCGAGCATTTCTTCGGTGGCTTCAAAGTCCGACACCACACCTTCTACAAGCGGGCGCACGGCAATGAGGTGGCCGGGAGTGCGGCCGAGCATTTGTTTGGCGACCGCGCCCACAGCAACTACCTGCGAGGTTTTCTGGTTGACGGCCACCACGCTCGGCTCGGTTACGACAATCCCCTTACCCTTAAGGTAAACCAGCGTGTTTGACGTTCCGAGGTCGATCCCGATATCGTTTGAAAACCAGGGATGTATCTTGTTTTTAAGTTGCTCAAACATGGGGAGTAAGGCGGTTAATCAGTTCGGACGCACTCAGATGTTCTGTCTTGCCTCCCGCACGATGCACGCACTCGAAACTTCCGGCCGCAAGGGTCTTCTCGGACACTACGACGCGCAGCGGTAGCCCCAGCAAATCGCTGTCGGCAAACTTCTCCCCAGCGCGCGCGTCTCGGTCGTCCCACAAGACTTCAACACCGGCTCCGGTGAGTTCGCGATACAGCTCTGCCGCTTCTTTCCCCACATCTTCATTGCCGTTACCAAGCTCGACCAAATGTACGCGGAACGGTGCTATACTCTCGGGCCAGACAATACCTTTGTCGTCAGAGAGCACCTCAACAATAGTGCCCATGAGGCGCCCTGGCCCAATGCCGTAGCAGCCCATAATGACGGACTTTTCTGAACCGTCCTCGGCGCGATAGTTGAGACCCAGCGCGTCGGAGAAGCGCGTGCCGAGGGAGAAGATGTTGCCCACCTCTATCGTCTTCGCCTCGCGCATATCGCCCTTCTCCAGCCCGAGGTCCTGCAGCACTTCATCCGTATAGACTTCCTTGTTGACCGCCAAGCGCTTGCCGTCTGAAATATAAGAAATATCTTCTCCCGCCTCGCATTCGGTCTGGAACTCATGGCTGTACTTGGAGAACGCGCCGCCGGAAGCAAAAGTAATGTATGTCTTCTCTCCTATTCCGACACGTTTGTAGACGTTGAAATACGCCTGCTTGGCTTTCTCATACAGCGTGTCGTGCTCTTCGGTCGTGCGCGCGAAGGAGTACATATCTTTCATGACGAACTCGCGCGTGCGCAGGAGACCCGACTTGGCGCGCGCTTCGTTGCGGAATTTCGTTTGGAATTGATACACCCATCGGGGCAAATCCTTATAGGAAGAAATATGTTCGCGCATGAGCGCCGTAAGCGGCTCCTCGTGCGTCCAGCCGAGACCCACTTCGGTGCCACTTGCGAGCTGCGTCTTGAACCAGACGTCAACAGTTGCCGAATCCCAGCGGCCGGTTGCCTTCCAAACCGCGGGGTCTTGAAGCGCGGTGAGCGTGATCTCCTGCCCGCCGATGGCGTTCATCTCCTCGCGGATAATCTGTTCTATCTTTTTAAACACCCGGAGCCCCAAGGGTAGGTAGTTGTAGGCGCCCGCCATCTCTTTATGTATGTAGCCGCCGCGTATCAGGAGCTGTGCGTTTTTGGCGACCTCGTCCTTAGGAGCTTCACGACGAGTCTTGGTAAAAAGTAGTGACTGGCGCATATGCGCCATTGTACGGCGAAATATGAAGAGAGGCAAAAAGGCTCCTACCCCACCAACCGTGCGATGTCGTTTATAGAGACGACAATCATGAGCGTTATAAGGAGAGCAAATCCAACAACGGTGAGCCCCAGAGTAAGCTTGCGCGAGACCGGCCGGCGTAGCAGGCCTTCGATACCAATAATGAGGAGCCGACCGCCGTCGAGCCCCGGTATCGGGATAAGGTTGATGATGGCGAGGTTTATAGAGATTATCGCGGTCAAGGTTGCGGCAGCGGCAAAGCCGCCCTCAACGGCACCGGCACCGAGGTTAACGATGCCTATAGGCCCCGCGACCGAGCCCAAGTCGGCAACGCCGCGCGCGATACTTGAAAAAAATCCTGCAAGCCCCTGTGCGGTTGCGATAGTCATGCGGTACGTAAGCCCCGCGCCTTCAACCAGCGCCAGGTGGGCGGGCAGTTGCAACACCCCGACATCGTCGAGCTGTATCCCAAGCGCTTTGCGGCCCTCGACCACCCCCTCCTCGGCCCTTGCCAAAAATACACGCTCCTCTCCCGCTCGCAGTACTGTTAGTACCAAACTTTCATCCTGATGATCGGCAATAAAATTTTGCACTGCCTGTGCCTGCTGGTTGGTGCTGAGCGTCTCGACACGCAACGCTGCCGTGCCGCTTTCTAGCGCCTGTATAGTATCGTTTGGCTCTAAACCTACCACCGCGGCCGGCGAGCCTGGCACGACGCCGACAATAGTCACTTCCGCATCGCGCACCTGGCCCTGCCCCTCGTGATGCGCCGAGGTCGGGAGGCCGCTCATGTAGCCGGCAGAGAATGCAAACCACGCAAATACGAGGTTCATGAGCACGCCCGCAACCACCACCGCGGCCTGCACAACTCTAGGCTTGCTGGCAAAGCTCCGTGGGTCGCCCGCGTGCTCGTTGTGATTCTCGCCGAAAATGCGGACAAAACCACCCATAGGCAGCGAGTTAAAAGAGTAGATAGTCTCCCCTTTTTTGAGCGAGAAGAGCTGCGGCGGGAAAAATATCCCAAACTCCTCCACTTTTATTTTCGAAAGCTTCGCAACGATAAAGTGCCCAAACTCGTGCACCAAAATAAGCGCAACCAAAATGAGTATGAAAATAAAGATAGACATGGAATTTGGTTAGCTCGAAATCTCCTTTTCTTTACGTACAAGCGCGTCGTCAAAGGCTTTGTTGGCGGTGTCCGCGCGCTTCTGCATGTCGTCTTTGGCGCGAAACTTGTCGTCCTCGCCCATCTTTTTATCCTTCTCCTGCTCCTGGATGTCGCTCCACACCTCGTCGCGAGCAATTCTTAAAGATGCGCGCGCCTCTTCTAGCTTTTCCTTGGCAAGCTTCATAAGCTCCGTGCGACGCTCAGCGGTGAGCTCGGGGAAGAACACCCGCACGCCCTTCTCATCCATGCCGACCGAGAGCCCGAGGTTGGCAACCGTTATAGCCTTCTCTATCTCTTTGCCGTCGCTCATATTCCACGGCGTGATGCGCAGTGTCCGCGCGTCCTCAATCGAAACTGTCGCGACGCTGGTGATAGGCATGCGCGTGCCGTAGCTCTCTACCAAAATACCGTCAAGTATCGCCGGTGTAGCTCTCCCCGTGCGCACACTTGCAAGCTCTTTGGTGAGCCGCAGGGTTACCTCTTTTATGCGCGCTTCGAACGGCTTAAAGTCGTAGGCCATGGCTTTAACTATATCAAACTCTGAACTTTTTTGCCGCAGGAGGATAAATCTTTATGAGCGGGTCACGCGAGTTGTCGTGCGTTCTAGCCGGAGCCATGTACCGGCCATAAAATACGACCCTGTGGCTGAAGTGTGGCCACTCTTTTTTAGGAAGAGTCTTCATTAAGTCGCGCTCGATTTTTACCGCATCGCGGTGGTCGGAGAGGTCAAACCGCTGCACAAATCGGATCACGTGCGTATCAACCGTAATACCGTCGGCAATTTCATAAAGGTCGTTTAGTATTACGTTCGCGGTCTTGCGGCCCACTCCGGGGATCTTGACCATTTCCCCTATCGTCTTGGGCAGCTTGCCTCTATGCTTTTCGTGCAGATACTTGGCTGCAGCCAAGATGTTGCGGGTCTTATTGTTGGAGAAGGTGCATGAGTGGATCATGCGCTCAAACTCTTTTGGGTCAGCGTCGAGATAGTCTTTGAGCCCCTTGTACTTTTTGAAAAGTTCTTTCGTAACGATGTTCACCCGCTTGTCGGTGCACTGGGCCGAGAGTTGCACTGCCACCAAAAACTGCCACGGGGTTTTGAACTTGAGTTCTGTGCCAGCGTTTGGAAACAGCTTTTTAAGCGCCCGGTTGAGCTTTAGTATCCTACTCTTTCGCTCTTGTAATTGTTTTGGTGTCACTTGAGTATTGGGATTGAAAGGGCCAGATGCTCCATCAGCATCTTCAAAGACGGTGAACGATCACCCACATAAGACCGAACTTTGGCAATATCCTCGAGCCCTTCCCGCATCTCCCTTATGTGCGACTTACGAAGTCGCACATGGAGTTCACGCTCAAGTTCGTTTAGCAGGGCACGCACGGCCTCTCGCGCACCCTCGTCATCTTTAAGAAGTTTAACGACGTAGTCGCTTCGCTCCTTTTGTGAACTCTTAAGAAACTGCGTGGCAAGGTTAAACCTTGCCGCGTCTTGCAGCGGCAAAATGTCATCTTGACGTGGGTATGGGAGCATCCGAGAACGAAGTGTCGGGATTATGGTGCCGTGCGGCACGATCAGTACAAAAGTAGTACCCATCTGTGGCTCTTCAAACAGTTTAAGGAGTGCCTGCTGGGCTTCGGTCGTGATAGACCCAACAGCGATTAAAAAAGTGGCTTCGCCAAAGTTTTTGAGCTGGGAACGTTCAATAAGCGCCCGGGCATCATCCACGCCGAAGCGATCAAATTTCTCTGCCCACAAGGGCTTCATTTGAGCCACGTATGGCTCAAACAGCGAGAGTGGCCCTTCTATATAGTATGCGTGATGCATAGGAGAGTTATACCTCGTCTTGGGTTGCTGCTTCAACAGCGGGCTCTGGCTCCCCCTCCTCTTCAGTTACTGTGGTTTCCGTGGGCTCCTCGACCTCGGGCGCATCTTCTTCCCCCACTTCTGTCGCAGGTTCCTGATCCTCAACAGGCTCCTCTACTGCCTCGGTGCCGCTTGGAGTCGAGCTTGCGGCTACTTCAGCTATCTCCGGCGTTGATGTGGATGTGTCGTCGTCTGTCTCTATTTCATTATCTGATTCAGGTTCCGGTTCGGGATCATGTGGTTCTTCAACCAGCGGCGTTGACGTTGCAGCGGCAGAGGTCGCAGTGCCAGCAAGAAGCGCTTTGAGCTGATCTTCGTTTACACAGGTTTCGCCAACACAGATCATTTCTTTCGCACGGAATACGCGGGCAAACACTTCCCCTATCCCATTGGCAGCATTTGCAAACCATTGCGTAAGGCGGGAGAAGAGATTGCCGAAGAAGCTTTGTGCAAAATCAGACTGCGAAGTTGAAGATGCGATACCAAATGCGACCGCAAGGTTTGTTTTGTCAAAAAGCTCATAGGTGACGCTTATCGTTTTGTGTTTCTTGCCATCGATCGTTGAAGTCGCGGTGTCCCAATCGAGCGGCTCCGTAATGCGTGCAACGACGTGGCTGACTAGATGGGTGCCAGGGTCT
>MEWW01000016.1:0-60495 GCA_001775475.1 Candidatus Adlerbacteria bacterium RIFCSPHIGHO2_12_FULL_53_18
CTCGCAGGCTCATTCTTCAATAGGCACGCGGTAGAGGTCTTGCGACCTCATCCACTCATTGTAGACATATGGTTTCAGATCTATTTCACTCCCCTTCCGGGGTGCTTTTCACCTTTCCCTCACGGTACTAGTTCACTATCGGTCTTTAAAAGTATGTAGCCTTACCGGTTAGTTCCGGCACGTTCACTCAAGCCATACGTGTCTTGAGCTACTCAAGGACATTGTAAAAGTTGTTTCGTTTTCGCCTACAGGGCTTTCACCTTCTGGGGCGCTGCTTCCCAGCAGCTTCGGCTAACAAAACAATTTGTAACTTTTTTCTGGTCGAACCAGATAACAACGCCTTACAACCCCGCGAATTTCTCGTACCACTCAACCAAGGTTGAATGGTCTGAGAAATTCTACGGTTTGGGCTAGATTCGTTTTCGCTCGCCGCTACTAACGAAATACCTATTGGTTTCTTTTCCTCTCGGTACTGAGATGTTTCACTTCCCGAGGTTTGCATCTGACATTGCTGCCAGATTTTAGAAATTTCTTTCTAAAGAGTTTCCTCATTCGGAAATCTCCGGATCGAAGGTTGCTTGGCACCTCCCCGAAGCATATCGCCGCCACGCCGCGTCCTTCATCGCCTTTTAAAGCCTAGGCATCCACCATACGCCCTTAAGTTTCCATTGTACCCGCATAGGTACAAAAAGAAGCTTGAGAACCGCAATAATCTGTTGTGTCTTTCTTAATTCTATTTTTGTTTTTACCTGCCCATCTACACACCCACAAAAAGACCCACATTGGAAGTGAGCGCGCGATGGAATTTATTTGTCAAAGGTCGCCATCATTTAGAAACAAAAAATCCCGCTCTTCGCGGGACAACGCGCAAGACAAGCTCGTGCTGTTATCGCCGCCTAGTGAATTTCTCGTTTATAAACATATGGATACTTTGAGTATATAGGAGGGGGTGTGGCATGTCAAACCCGAGAGGCCGGGGTCTTTGGTACGTAAAACCGCCCTTAATAGGGCGGTTTTACAGGAATGATACGGAAGTGAAGCTAAGCGCGGTTGCCCCGATGCATGTCCTCGCGGGTGCGCTCGATAAAGCGCGCCGCTGCCTCTTGACCGCCAAGCCCGAATGAGAGGCCGAAGGCGAGCGAGAGTGCGACCACGATACCCATGAAGAGCGTCTGGAAGTACTGCGCCGCAATGCCAAGCTGGCTAAGTGCCACGATAATGGCAAAGACCCAGATAGACCAGCGAGCAACCGTACCGGCAAAACCGGCCGAGCGGATACCCGCCGCGCGAGCGGCACCCACCACGATGTTCTGTACAAGTTCCGCGATAACGGCGCCGACCAGGATTATGAGTACGGCGACGATTACTGTCGGGAGGAAGGACACCACAACCTGCTGCAAGAAGAGCGTCACCGGTGTAAGCGCCAGCGCCTGCAAAGACGCCATCAAAAACACGATGATAACAAACCACTTGACCAAGGTGCCGAGGAAGGCGCCCGAGTCGAGGGTGTAACCTGCGCGTGACACTATCTCCTCAACGCCCACGCTTTTGAGCGCATGGTCTACCTTAATTGAGCGTACGGCTTGCGTGACGATTCGGCCCAGGAGGTTGCCGATGAACCAGCCGACGACAAAAATGATAATGGCGAACAGGAGATTCGGAAGGAAGGCAACGGTGCTTGAGAGCAAGTTCGAGAACGACTGCTGAAGCACGTCAGCCCACGTCTGCACGATCATATGAAATTCGTTGGATGAATAATAAACGACCTACTAAAGTTCGACTCCTTAATTGTAACAACAGGGAAGCCTCCTGTCGCCCTGCGTGTGGATACCCAAAACTCCTTTATTTAAGCCCGATGTCGAGTCGGTCGAACACTATTATGTGTGGATAGTCGAACATGTCGCGCAGGAGGCGGTCGCTCATGTTGAGGCGATAAAAAAAGTCGGGAGTCGACATCCAGGCATAGCGCACCTCCTTCCCTATCTCTGCTTCGAGCATTTTTATCTTCTTGATGAGCGTTTTCTCTTTGATACGGTCTCCAACCACAAGTAGGTCAAGAGAGCCGTTCCACTCGCCTACAAAAACGCCAGCGACAACAATGAGCTTGAGAGCCCCCACTGAGCGCAGGCGCGCGGGCATCTCTGCCCCACGCGCGGGTGCGTTGATCATCAAATTTTGAAGCGCCTCGATGTACGGCGAAGTTGCCGCAAGGCCGTAGCGCATCATGCCGCGGCGCGGATGGCGCTCGAGGAGCCCGAGGCGTAAAAAGAGACTGATTTCCTGCCGCGCGTCACGAGGCTTCACTTGCGCACGAATGGCGGCTTCTTCAATCGAGATCAAATGCTGCGGGTTAAATAAAAAAAGGCGCAGGAGCTTGACGCGTGCAGCAGAGCCAAAGAGTTTTATCAGCGTATCAGTCATACAGAGTGTCAGTACTACCCACCTGAGCTTCGTAATTGTATGCGAGAGCGCCCGACAAAGCAAAAATCCCCGGCTGGGGATTTTTGCAACACATTTGTCAACTGGTTTTACTTCAACTCAACCTTGCCGCCGGCTGCCTCGACTGCCGCTTTGAGCTTGTCCGCCTCCTCCTTCTTCAAGCCCTCTTTGAGCATGGCGGGAGCGGCGTCTACCAAGTCCTTAGCCTCTTTGAGGCCAAGGCCCAAGGCGTCCTTGACCGCCTTTATGACCTGCACCTTCTGCGCCCCTGCGTCGGTCAACTGGACGTTAAACGAGGTCTTTTCCTCGCCCGCACCAGCCCCGGCACCCGGTGCCGCTACGGCGACCGCCGCCGCTGAGACGCCCCAGTGACCCTCCAAGGCCTTCACGAGCTCGTGGAGCTCCAAAACCGACATCTTCTCAACCTTCTCAACGATATCTTTGAACTTGGCGGGTACCTCGGCCCTTGTTCCTTCGGCCGCAACCGGTGCCGCTACTGCTGTTTCGTCTGCCATATGTTAATTATTATTCTCCCTTTTCCGCCTTTGCGTTCAATACGACCGCAAAGCGCTGTAAGGGGCTGTTAATAAGTTGTACAAACTGCGCGCGAAGCGCGTCCATGCCGGGGATTGCGGAGATCGAGATAATCTCTTCGCGGCCCACAAACTTCCCGCCAAACACCCCGCCCACAAACGCGAGGTGCTCGGGGAACTTTTTGACAAAGCTGCCCAGCTCGCGTGCGGGCGCAAGCTCATCCTCTTTGCCTTGCGAAGCCTCGGCGGAGTAGGGGCCGTAAGCCAACGCAACCTCGCCCTCGAGCTCCGGCATCTGTCCTTCAAAACCAGCGCTTCCAAGCGCTCGACGAAGTAAGGACTTCTTGGCTACCGTGTAGCCGATACCCTGCGCGCGAAGGCTTTTGCGCATCTCGTTTTGCTCTGCGACCGTGAGCCCTTTAAAGTTTGCAAACACAAGCGTCTTGGCCTGCTTTGCAATACCTTCAACCTTTTCTACTATTTCTGCTTTCTTTTGTTTTGTGATTGCCATACTTCTTGATGTCGCAAATTCCAGTCGGATTTGCGAAAAAGAAAAAGGCCCATAATCAGGCCATGGAGTCGACCTCTGCGTAGGAGTTCTTGTATTAACGCCCCTCTGGGCTTCCTACGGTCTTCGTGGCTCTGTAAGGGAAGACTATCGCGGGTGGGCAACGTTGTCAATGTCTTTAATCCTTATATCTTACTCTCTCACTCCTGTGTACAAATGTATAAAGAACAAAATAGTTTTAAAGATGCGACCGTCAACTTACGACTATTTTTTATAAGCCAAAGCGGCGCCTAAGAGGAGCATCAAATTCCATTTTGTCTACCACCATATACAAAAGATCTTTCCCTACACGCAGGTCGATCTTAAAGTTTATGACGATGTCTTCGCAGTCATAGGGGTACACCTACACACTGTCCTGAAGTCGTGTGAACCCAAGCTGCAGTAATGTTCTGCGTATTTGAGCACGGGTTCCTCTGCGTCGTTCTGGTATATCAAAGATGAGCACGCGCCACTTACCGTCCCAGCGACGAGGTTTTTTGGGGGCCAGTTTCCCCTCTCCAATAAATGCCGCGTATGTTTCTCCATTAGGAGTTAGCCGTGCGCGGCCATCTTCGAGCACAACATAGCCATGCTCGATAAGTTTAGTCAGGGATTTTTTAACAGCTTGTCTCCGCTGTGGAAGCAGGCCGGTTTTACCGAGAGCACCGAGCACGTTAGGTGCTAGTATCGCAACCGCAAGCCCGCCACTAACAGCCAGCGTACCAATAATGGCCGAATTAATGCGGGTTCGCCGTACTTTCTTTCGTACAGAGTCTTCAATCTTACCCATATCCTTACAATACTACCGTAGTTTTAATTTGACGGTCGTTTAGTTATGAATATCTCTGATATTTTGGCCACTATTGGGGATGTGCCACGTTGTCAACGTTAGGTACGCCTAGATTTGACACTACGACAACCACTCCGAAGGCTATCGTCACGATAGCCACAAAGCCGACAAAAAAACGGAAGAAGGTCTTGGTAAAGTAGCGGTCCATGACTGAATTATATCTCCTCAAGCCGCATAACGGATATGGTGGATTTTTCCTTCTGCTCCTCAAAGTGTTGCTGCAACCTCTGTGTGAGAGGAGCGTTTGGATTAAGCTCAACTACCTTCTGCACTCTCTTTAGCGCCCCAGGTATATCCACACTATAGAGGTGGAGCAGCGCGTCTAGCGTGGGCGTGAGGAGGTTCGTAGGAGAGAGAGGGTACGCTCCAGCGACCACCTCTTTTGCCTCTTCCAATTTATCCTCCTCGCTGAGGATGGTCTCAATAGCGAGCAAGTGGGCAAAGTTAAGTCGAGCGCGGTAGTGGTCTGGCTCTACTTCTAGATAGCGGCGATACCGGTCTTCATATACTTGTATCTCAGAGAGCACCACCTCGACTGTCTGCGTAGTTGCTTCCCCATTTGCTATCTGTTCAAGAATCCCCCTAATAAGAGAGGCTGACGTCGAGCGTAACGGCTCAAAACTCGAAAGACGAGCGGTGGCGACTTCTGCCAATTGGAGCCGCTTCTCTGTTCTCGGTTCAACAAAGAGTCGATAGAGGGCGTACTGTCGATTGTATTCATTAAAAGACAGCACCGCACTTACACCCGCCAGCACTACAAGCGCTGCCGCGCCCACTTTGTAGTATGCAGCTGGTATTGAAATAGCAGGTTGAGAGCCGACCATCGAGCGCTCGAGCCATAGTGTATACCCTCCGATAACCCCGAGCAGCATAAAGGAACCGACGGTATCAAAGGCGGTTTGCAGCTGCAAAAAGTGTGCAAGCGGCAGTGCGTAGAGAACGACCGCTTCGGTATCCCCCACAACACCACGTCGCCGAGCACGGTACACCGTCCACACAAACACCGCCGCTACCGCAAGGTGGGCGAGTACGCCAACAAGTCCCGTAGTGACCAGCGTATCCACTATGACGTTGTGCGCACGATCAAACCAAACCTCGCCGATAAATTCGTCTTCAAAAAGCCTGTTGTTAAAGTGACCCTGAAATGCTCGCTCAAAATTCTCTGGTCCCCACCCAAAGAGCGGCCGCTCCTTAAACGCCTCGAGGCCGCCCTGCCAGACAAGAATGCGAGCTCCTGTTGAGGACTCGATATACTGCTCCTGCACCACACTCCCGGGCGTAAAGAGGAGCACCACGCCGCCCAGTACAGCCGCCACAAATATTCCACCCCATGTGAACACTGCATACTTTTTATATGCGCCTGCATACTTCTGCAGTAAGAGATACCCTCCAAAAAACATGACCAGCAACACTGCTGTGGCACTCGAGGCCCGAGCGCTGCCGAGCGGCGCGGCTGCATGTACAAGATCCCCAACGCTAAAAAGTACCGGGGAAAAAAACATGAGAGCTGCGGCACCGATGAGCGAGTACCAGCTTCGCGTCCATGCAGGAGTTCTTGAAAGCTCAACAAGAGCTACCACGAGGGCAAGGAGGAGATAAGCCCCGGCAAAGGTACTGTTTCCAAAGGTAAGGCCCGGGACATCGAAGTTGAGCGTTAGTAAGCGCCCCGAGAGGCCGGCACCTTCGGTGCCAAACATGGTTAAAAACCCGAATAACCCGGCCGAGAATACAATGGTGCGCCGTATAAGCGACCAATCCCGCGCCGTACAAAACTCACCGAGAAGCAAGGCAAGCACGGCAATATGAGTGAGAAAGAAAACACCACTCGAGCGTTGGATGTCGGCAAAAACCGACCGTTCAGGAAAGACCCCAAGAAAAGCCGAAAGCCAGTACACTGTAAGCAGTGCCGCAGCCGCCCACAAGAAGGGCCTTTGTTTGATATTGAATGACTGTTTACCTTGAGCGTATAAAACGGCTGCAATGCCTGCCAAAACAAGCACCGCGCCGACTATAAGAAAATACTTGACGTTTATCGCCGCGTGAAAGAGATGCCGCGAAGTGGCAAACGGCACGACGGCAAACAGTAGGGCGGAGATAACGCCAAATACCGTAATTCTGTCCACCAACAAATTGTAGCAAGCGGGTAGGTAAAACAAAAACACCCCCGAAGGGGTGTTTTTGTGCGTACCTTGTACAGCGTACGCTACCAGGTTCTTACTCAAGAGACCGCGCGACTGCTCGTCTTGGCTAAACTAGTTAGCGAAGATCGGGTCAGTGTCGTAGTCGTCGAGGTCGAACTCGTAGAGGCTCATAGTATCGTCGTCCTGAGTCGTGGAGAAGCCAATACCGACCAGGTGCAGGCTGTGGTAGCCGTCGCTGGCGGTGTCAACCGTGGCGTTAGAGCGGGTAACCGTGAGGGTGATGCGAGCAGATTCGCCATCCTCAAAGGTGTACTCGTCTACGCCGTCGTCCGCAACCGTTCCGGACTGGTCAACTTTGGAGACCGCAGTCGAGAGAAGGGTTGTAGTAGCTGTACCATCAATCTCGTAGCGGAACACTTGGCCGCCGAGGTCAACGTCCGGTACTGACGCACCGCCATCGGCCACGTCAGTAGAGGAGGCCAAGTTGCCCACGTATACCGTGCCGTCAAAGGCCGCGATGTCGTAGACAAGCTTGAGGGTTGCGGTATCGTCGTCATTCGTACCATCCGCACCCGCCACGACGCTTTCCTCAGCCGAGACGAAGGTGGCATTGATACCTACATCGTAGAAGGCAATCGGATCGCCAGTTGCAGTGCCGGTCTTGTCGGTACCGTCGGTAAGTGATTCACCGGTCTCATCCTCCGCGTCAAGTACGGCGCGGTTAGAGGTAGAGAAGGATGCCGTAAGTGCATCGCCTTCCACAAGGTTAGCGTCAGTGTCGTTGATGTCTGCCTTGACGATAACGGTCACCTTGTCGCCCTCGTCGATAGTTACATCGACATCGTCGAAGGTAACAGTTGCGCCAGAAGTACCGACAACTGCTGCGGAACCAGCTTCTGACCACTCTGTACCGTCAACGTCGATGTAGACAGTGCTTGCAATATGAGCAAGCGTGGTTGCCGTACCACCAGATGAGGTTGCGAAGTTAATCGGGATATCGCGGACACGGATATCGCCGCCTTCTGCCTCAAGGGTGAAGCGGAAGAGCTCAACGCCATCTGTGTTGCTGGTGCTGTGGATGTTAACCACACCTTTAGGTGTGTCGTCGCTCGAAGCTGCCTTCAACTCAACATCATTTGCAGTTGCAAAGGTGTCGAAGGTGAAGTTGCGGCCAGTGGCATCGTTGATGTCACCGGTTGCGCTGTCGGTGACAGACGCACCCTGTGCATCGCGGAAGCGCACATTCTCGAACTCAATGTTCCAGACGTCGGTTGCATCAGTCGAGTCAAGGTTGTTGATACCAGAAACTGCGATAGTAAGGTCGCCTGTTTCGCCGGCTTCAATGATGCCGCCTGCATCGAGTGAAATCGTTCGGTCGAAGTTCTGGTCATCGCGGAAGTCACTTGCATCTACGCGAGCAACTTCTTTGCCGTTGACCCAGACAGAAACCTCATCAGCATACTCGTCAAGGTCCTTGGTTCCAACGCCGCTGCCAGGAGAGAAGTTGAGGTTAACTGCCGTGAGCTCAATGTCAGAGCCGCTGTCAGCCTCGAGGTCGAGACCAGCGACTTCTACATCTTCTGCGCCCTCGCCAACTTGCTCATTGTTGAGGCCAGAGACGTAGTCAGCGTCGTTGATAGAGCCTGCGCCGCCCTGAAGAGTGGTCGGAGTGCTCGGTGTACCCGGAGTACCCGGAGTACCAGGGGCTGCTGAAGTAGCCCATGCCTGCTGCGAGATAGGGCCAAAGTAGCCTACTGGCGGAACAATATTCTTAGAGGCCTGCCATGCTGCTACTGCTGCCCGAGTCTGGGTACCGAAGTAGCCAGTCGCACCTGCGGGGATCGAGAAACCCATGGAGATGAGGTTCTCTTGGAGGCAAGTTACTTGCGGGCCAGTTGCACCTATCGTCAAAGGACCGGTGAAGGTGCAGAGGCTTGTAGTAGAGCTGCCACCTGATACCAGTGCCTGAATTGCTGCCGCCTGAGAGCCGGTCAACCCAAGGACCTGGATGATGGTCGTAGCCTCAGCTTGGGTAAGCGCGTATGCCGGAGCCACAAAGCCGCCGAAGGCGACTGCGAGCACCAAACCTGCGCCAACCGCCAAAGCGACGATCCGGGAACTTTTTGTAATGCTAATAGTCATACACAATAATTACTTTTAAACCTAAACTTGTAATCGCACCAAGTATGTCTACCTGCTCTCCCCATCCTTAGCCCTGTTGCCCCTTTATAAAAGGAGCGGACGAAATTACGGAGAGAACGTTGGTAGTAAGAGGGGATTAGGAGTGTCAGCGTTTGCAGCCGTGGTGGGACAAGGTCGTACTGCCAGTTTATTTGGTGAACCTGCTTATCTATCTAGTAGACGCCTTAAATGCCGCGCACTTACAGGCGTTCTTCATGCTCTATGTTGTATTAAATTGTCAATGAGCACTCAGTAAACAAACCCTGCGTCAACCCCGTGCAAGGCACGAGGCAGTCGCTAGCCACTATTATAGGCCCCATTTGCAAGAGCTGGCAAAAAGGCCTGTGGACAAGCAACTAAGAGCCCTTTTCTGGGCTTTTACCTTTGTTCTGCCGCACAAGGCTAACCTATCGCAGGTAGGGGGGTTGGTCAATGTCCCCCAGCTAGAGCGCGCGGTAGACGCTCCAGCGACGTTCACCTTCCCGCCTGATGACCCCCTGCTCTATAAGAGTATTAAGCTCGCGCTGGATGGTCTTCTCACTATAACCCTGCACCACCTTTGCTATGTCTTTAATGGAGACCCCGTTACTTTTCCTCACATAATCCAGAATAAGGAGGGCCCTATTTTGTCCTTTAGAACTCTCAGAGTCCTTTTGTGTCTTATGTCCTTTAGAAATGTCCTTTAGACCTGCGGGGGCGCTCGCAAGGCTAAGAGGAGAGGGGAGTGGGGTAAATAATGGCTCGTCCTCTAGTGCCGGTACCGCAAGATCCTGTGGAGAAACACTAAGGCCCAGGTGTCTACTGTCGCCGACTAACCTATCGACTAACGCCTCATATTCTTCTACCAAAACCCTTGCGGTTTCTTTACTTATGTATCCCCGTGTGGCATGCAAGCGGAGGGTGGAAATAATGGAAAAAAGGTCGGCAAGAAGCGTCTCTTCAACTATCTCCCCCGCCGATGCGTAGATAACATCCTGCATGACTTGCACTGCAAAATTAGCGGTTCCTTTTAGGGCTTCGGCTGAGTCAGAGACACTCCTCGCGGCGAGCACTGCCAGAACGTGAGCAAGTTTCTCAGTCTTGAGATAGCAGAAGTACCAGTTGCTGCGTCCTTTAAAAAGCTTTGAATGAAAGGCTATTTTCGTAAAATCCCTTTTCATGTCTTTTTTGTAATGTCTTTTAAAGTCTTTTACTGTCTTTTAAAAATTCCTATCCGCCATGTAGGACACTTGTCCGTTAGAGTACGCTCTCCTCTTAATCGATGCAAGCCTCTGTCCACATGCTATGATGTGTGGTGACTTATGGCGCGTAAAAACGGTAAAAAAGACAAGGGGTTACTGAACAATCCTGTAAGCGCGCTTCCGGCAGAAACAAAACGAGGGGTGCTCGTGGTGGCCTTAGTAACTGTCGGGCTCTTTCTCCTGCTTGCGGCGTTTGGCGTAGCGGGCGAGGTAGGGGGAGAGGCTTATGCATTTTTCTACAACCTGCTGGGGGTAGGGTACTTCCTCCTTCCCCTTCTATTTTTTGTACTCGCCGGAAGCGCACTGCGGCCGGATGTAGCGACCTTTACTCCATTTAAAATACTCGCGAGCGTGGCGTTTATTGTGGCAGGCCTGGGGTTTATGTCGCTCGTGGGAAACGGCGGCGGGATTATCGGGGCACTCATTGCAGAGCCATTGGTGGAATTTTTTGACATCTACGTTGCCGTACTGGCCTTGGGCGGCTTGGCGCTTATGTCGCTCCTCGTGCTCCTCGAAGGTGGCATTCCGGTCGCCACCTTTGGAGAAATCGGCCATGTGATATTGGCACCGTTTCGCCTCTTTAAAAAGAAGGACCCCTTTGCAGAAACTGTCATCTCCGGCGCGGAACTCGAAGGGCCGGTTGAGCCCATGGCAGAAGATGAAGATGTGGTCATCGCCCCTCCGACTAAAGACGCCATCGGTAGCGGTGCTCGCCCTGAACAAACCGCAATCTCCTTGGCGCACTTGCTTGGCGAGTATACGCCGCCGCCACTCTCGCTCCTTGAGCGTGACAAGGGCCGCCCGGGCGTGGGCGACATCAAGGCAAACGCTAATATAATTAAGCGAACCTTGCAGAACTTCGGCATTGTCGTAGAGCTCGATGAGATCTCAATCGGGCCATCAGTCACGCGCTATGCGATTAAACCAGCCGAAGGCGTACGGCTGCAGAAGATAGTTGCGCTCCAGCAAAACTTGGCGCTCGCACTTGCGGCCAAAGGCGGCATCCGGATCGAAGCACCGATACCGGGGAAGTCGCTTGTCGGCATCGAGGTTCCGAACTCCGCCAAAGTGACCGTGGGGCTCGGCACCTTGCTTGAGACAAAAGAGTTTACGGAGACGCACAAACCGCTTTTTGTGGCACTTGGACGAGATATTGCTGGCGGCTCGCACTTTAGCAATATCGCTAAAATGCCGCACATGCTTATCGCCGGAGCCACGGGCTCGGGAAAGTCGGTCGCCATACACACGATTATCACGAGTTTGCTGTATCGTTGTGGGCCATCTCAACTGCGATTTATTTTTATAGACCCTAAGCGCGTCGAGCTGACGCTTTATCGGTCGCTGCCACACCTCCTAACACCGGTTATCACCGACGCAAAGCGCGCAATCATGGCGCTACGCTGGGCGGGCAAAGAAATGGAGCGCCGTTATAATATTTTGGAAGAGGAGCGCGTGCGCGATGTTGAGTCGTATCACCAAAATGTGCTCGCGCCGGCACTTGAAAACTTGCGCAAGCGCGGCGGAAAGCCCGAAGAAGGAGAGCGTGTGCCCGAGGCAATGCCCTACATCGTCATCGTCATAGACGAGCTTGCGGATATTATGCATACCTTTCCGCGCGAATTAGAAGCGGCGGTTGTGAGGCTCGCACAAATGAGCCGCGCTATAGGGATCCATCTCGTGCTCTCGACCCAGCGGCCGAGCGTGAACGTCATTACCGGTCTCATCAAAGCCAACATCCCCACGCGCGTAGCATTGCAGGTCGCTTCGCAGATAGACTCGCGCACGATACTCGACCAAGGCGGCGCCGAAACGCTGCTTGGCGCAGGCGACATGCTCTACCTCTCGGCCGAGATGAACAAGCCGGTGCGCCTCCAGAGTGCGTTCATCAGCGAAGTGGAGGTAAAGAAAATTGTCGACTTTATCGCCAAGCACAACGAAGCGGAGCTGCCGATTGAGATAGGCGCGAGCAGTGCAGGAGAGGGGGGAAGTCCCTCCACTCCTCTCGCAACCGGTGGCAGCTTTGGTGACGAGGAGGAAATCGACGATGACATGTACGAAGCCGCGCGCGCAACGGTCCAAGAGGCAGGTAAGGCCTCAACCTCTTACATCCAAAGGAAGCTGCGGGTCGGCTATGCGCGCGCGGCGCGGCTTGTCGACATGCTCGAGGAGCGCGGCGTTGTCGGCCCCGCAGACGGCGCCAAGCCGCGCGAGATTTTGGACAAGGGTACCGCGCCGCCGCCTGTCGGTGAACCCGAGTCAACGCCATGAAGCGCATATTGCTAGCAGCTCTCGTCCTCGGCAGTATTGGCGGTATTATTGGTTATGGGTTCTTTGAAGCGCGGCGGCTTCTGGAGGGCCCGTCGATAACAATCCTCTCACCCGAAGACGGTAGCAGGAGTGCAGAGCCGCTCCTCACGATTGAGGGAGTGGCGCGCAACATTTCGTTCTTGACTATTAACGACAAGCCGGCCCTAACAGACGAGTGGGGGCACTTTACGAAAAAAATGACGCCGCCGCCGGGCGCCAACGTCGTAGTGGTACAAGGAGTAGACCGCTTCGGCCGGCGCACGTCAAACGATGTCCGCATTACTATGCTAAACTTTTGTCCTATAACCTGACACACCCATGAGCCCAAAAGAAAAAAAGTCATCGGCGCCCGCAGCATCAAAAGACTCCGCCGCAATAGACGCGGCTATCAGGGAAATTAAGACCAAGTTCGGCGACGAGGCGATTATGAAGTTGGGTGACGCACCAAAGGTAGACATTGACGTTATACCCTCTGGTTCAATCGGACTTGATTGGGCACTCGGGATCGGCGGCTACCCGCGCGGGCGCATAATTGAAATCTTCGGCCCTGAATCTTCCGGCAAAACGACACTTACCCTCCACGCTATTGCTGAAGCACAAAAAAAGGGCGGGGTATGCGCGTTTATCGATGCCGAACACGCGCTCGACCCCGAGTATGCCAAGCGCATCGGCGTTAACATCTTCAACCTCCTAGTCTCGCAGCCGGACACCGGGGAGCAGGCACTCGAGATTGTCGAGAGCTTGGTTAGAAGCGGCAAGATCGACCTCATCGTCATCGACTCGGTGGCGGCGCTAACTCCAAAAGACGAAATAGAGGGGGAGATGGGTTCCGCTCAAATGGGGAAGCATGCGCGGCTTATGTCCCAGGCACTTCGCAAACTAACTGCAATCACCTCGAAATCAAAGACGCTTATTATTTTTATCAACCAGATCCGAATGCAGATAGGGATGATGTTCGGTAATCCGGAGACAACTACGGGAGGGAAGGCCCTCAAGTTTTATACGAGCGTGCGGCTCGACATTCGACGCATTGCACAAATTAAAAAAGGAGAAGAAGTTGTTGGCGGCCGGCACCGCATCAAAGTCGTTAAGAATAAGATTGCAGCACCGTTTAGAACAACCGAGTTTGACCTGCTCTACAATGAAGGAATATCTCGGGAGGGAGAGATTATCGCTCTCGGAGAGCGTCTGGGAGTTATCCACAAGTCGGGTTCTGCCTACTCATATGGCGAAGAAAAGCTTGGTCGCGGCTACGACGCCACTCGTACGTACTTGCGGGAAAATAAGAAAATCGCCAACGACATTTTGCGCGAGGTTAAAAAAGGCCTTGCCGAACACGGGTCAGGCAAAAGCGCGGCCGCCGCGCAGGGCGGGAGTGACGAGTGAAATCGCGGCAAACGCACCTAACACAACCGCAAGTTGCACGACAAGGGTCGTACTAAGCAAAGCAGAAAAGACAAAAAGCGCGACGTTCCCTACCCCGCCCTCCGCAACCTTGACAAAATTTTCCGCAATGCTGGGGAGCGAAACAAACGCTGCGAGACTCGCCCCCGAAAACACGAGCGCGTAGAACTTGAGCGCGGTAACGCTCATGAGTTTCCGTGCGGTGTAAATAACCGCAACATTTCCCATCACCCGCTCTTCAATACTTGGCTTAGTCATACGTTGGTATTAATCGACTTATAAATTTTTGCAAACTCCCGCTTGGCGCGGTGAACACGAGTCTTAACGGCCCCGACGGAAACCCCTTCAGCCCGTGCTATCTCTTCCTGCGACTTCCCTTCCAAAAAGAAGCTCGAGAGTGCTTTGGCAAACAGCGGTGGCATGCGCACCAGGACCGAAGCTACCAGGTCTTGAAACTCTGCTCTTTCGAACTGGCGCAGGTTCTTGTCAGGGATTAAGTTCCAAATCTCTTCGTCGAGCGCTGCCGTGTGCTCTCCCCTCCTCTTGCGCTTCATATAGTGCGTAAGCGCGGTGTTGATGAGGATCCGGTATCCCCACGAAGAGAACGAGGCACCTTCTTGCGGAGCAAACTTCTTGGCGTTGAGGTAAATTTTCGTGAAGGCCTCTTGCACAATGTCCTCAGCCTCTTCCCGCTCCCGCACAATAGAGAGCGCCTTGCGCAGAAACGCCGCCTCATACCTGCGTACAAGCTCTGCAAAGAGGCTGGGGTGCGCCACAGATGCCGCAAGCAGCTCCTCATCAGGGTATTGCTCCTCGGCCTGCTCTAAAGAGAGATACGACATCATGTTTCTACTCTATCACCGCCTCACCCCTATTAACAATATGAATGCGGCCAAGGTTACGAGGCGGTATACTGAATGATGTGAGTTTTGTAGCCAAACGAGTCTTCCCCGCTCTAGCGGTCTTCTTTTTTATTACTGCGGCCATCACCGTACTCGACATTGCAAGCCACATACAGGAGTTCAGTGTTATACCGTGGCTCTTTATAGGGTACGCCAGCCTCAACGTCATGCGGGGAATTGGGTTCCTTAACCGCGAGCGTTGGCTGCTCTACTTCTTTACCCTACACGCCGTCGCCACCACCGTACTTGGCATTGTAAGCACGATGCTAGGCACCTCACCGGGGCTTCTTCCCATCAGTGTGAATATCGTACTTTCATGGGCCTTGTGGGTGCTACTATTTACTACGAGGCATGAGCTCACACAGTCCAAGTGGAGCATACTTGAAGCGGTAGTTGCATTTGTCATTTGGCTCCTCGTGTTCACCTCCACTGCTACACAACTGCTTATTTAATTAATCAAAAATCATTATGTATGCGCTTTTAGAAAGACCGGTAGTGCGAGGGACGCTTGCATGCTTGGTAGTTGTGTCGCTTCTGTTGGTGCCGATGCATCAGCCGGCGCAGGGGAAGCCCGTGATACAGGTTATCATTGTGGCAATTGGTTTCGGTCTGATAGGTGTCGGCGTCGCATGTCTGACGCAATGGCTCGATATCTGCAAGGATGGCGGAGGTAAGAAGGGCGGAGGCGGGGGTGGAAATAATGATGATGACAATGGGGATGGAGGGGGCGGGGGTGAAAATAATGATGACGACAATGGGGATGGAGACGGGAACGGAAACAACGTCCCTATTCAATGCGGACTATCAAATATAAACGGGTGTGGCATGCAAGAGCCGCGTACTACATTCCCAGGCGTGGCTTGCGACCTCTCTCCTATACCAAACAGTCAGTGCCCTGTGCCGGTTATAGGCGAAGCGGACTTTTACGCAGACCCGGACCGCGTGAGGTCGGGAAACACAACCCGCCTCTATTGGGAAGTATCTAATGCGACCGTGTGTTCTCTCACGGGCGGCGGTCTTAACCTCCTTTCACTCTTGGACGAAGGCGCGCAAGAAACTAACGACATAACGGCTGCCACGACCTTTACGCTTACTTGTTCAAACGGCTCTGCAGTCGACAGTCCCAAAGCTTCACAGCAAACAAACGTTACCCTTATTCCGTCGTTCCAGGAAATTTAAACTCTCCCCTGAGCACCCCTTGCTCTCCGTACTCGAGTGATGCGAGGAGGTTGCCTTCCGCGTCAATGAGCGCAGAGGGGCCGTATACGGTAGCCCGTATGACTGGCTTTTGGTAGCGCGCGGCGTAGTACTGAGCCGCGGCTAAGCTAAAATTTGCGACGAGCGATCCCGGAAAGAACGAATCGTCGCCGACCGCAATAAGTAACTCGGTGTTCTTCCTCTCGGCCGGAGTAAGGGTTCTGCTATGCAGTTCGGAACAAATAAGACCACTTACCCCTACTCCTTGTACCACAAGGGTGTCGCCCCGCTCTCCCGCAGCGATATCGTATGTCCCTCGAGCAATACCTGCGCCCCTCATCCACTCCGGCACATAATCTGAAAACAGATATAGTTTCTGTTTTTGATACACAGCCTTCTCCTCTGCTCGCCAAAAGGCATACTCGTCGTAGAGACTGCCCCCTTCTGCAAGAGTGTTCCAAATCATAACGGTAGTGGAGGTGGGCACAGTGCGAGCAAACCACGCACCCACGGCCTCGTCGCGTGCTACGTCTTGTATGCCGGCAATTATAGGAGGCTCTCCACGGTATACCACGCCCTCAACCGGCGAGAAGGGGTAGATAACTAGGTCGGTACTCGAAGCTGCCTCAGTAATGATTCGCTCCAGCTCCGGAGCAATAAAAATACCCTCAACCTCATTGCCATACGGAAGCTCCTGTACAGACACGGGGGCTGGCTGGATAAGCGCCACGGCAAGTGGTTGTGTGGCCATGCTACTACTCTCCCGAGAACTCATGAGAAGTGCGACCGAGAGCACCGAGACAAGTGCGGCAAAACCTACCCACAATGCCGTTGTGGTTTGTTTGTAGTAGGCGGCACGTACGCCTTCGGTAATAAGTGCATTGACGAGCATCACAAAACAGGAGACGAGAAGTGTGCCACCCACAGAGACGATCAGTCGCGCTACCGGCAGTGCAACAACTGCATGGGCGAGCGAGCCAAAGTAGTACCCGCCGAATACCCACATGAGGATGCTTTCAACTACGCAATAGAGCCCCGCAGCGACAATGGGCCACACTGCATACATGCGGAGGCTCGCGCTATGCAGGAGGTAAACCACAGCACCGAACAAGGCCGCAATCGCGGCAAGCGTCGGAATGCTGCTGAGTTGCACCGCTACGGTGAAAAGCAGCGAGTGTGGGAAGAGGACAACGTGTACGAGAGAAAAATAGACGAGCGGGCCTATACCCAAGATACCCACCTGGGCGCCACCTAAAAGAAGTTCGCGCCGAGTACGCGCAGGATCAAGTACAAAATAAAAAAGAGGCACCAGCGCTACAAACGCGAGCCACCAGAAATAAAACGGGTAGAACACAAGTGCAAGAAGCACGCCCGAGAGTGCGGGTAAAGCATAAAAGCGCATATCATACATATTACCTCGACAGCTGCCTTTTTTTGTATACAATGCACAAATGCTTGAATACAACGAAATTCTTCCTAAAAAGATAATCCTCCTCGACGGAGAGCCGTATGAAGTGATAGACGCGCATGTCTTTCGCAAACAGCAACGAAAGCCGGTTAACCAGACGAAGTTGCGCCACTTCATCACGGGCCGCATCACCGAGCAAGCTTTTCATGTTTCGGAAAAAGTGGAAGAGGCGGACCTCTCTACGAAACCCGTTAAATTCCTTTATCAAAATCGCGGTCAATGGTGGTTTTGCTCCCCTACTAACCCAGCGGAGCGTTTTGAACTCCCTGAAGCAACCGTTGGTCCCCAGGGCCAGTTTCTAAAGCCAAACAGCGTCATAGATGCCTTAGTGTTCGACGAAAAGATAATCGCGCTTAAAATCCCCATCAAAGTAGAACTCCTGGTCAAAGAGGCGCCGCCCGCAGTGCGCGGCAACACCGCCCAAGGCGGCACTAAACAAATTATCCTTGAGACCGGTGCCGCTGTTAACGCGCCCCTATTCGTCAACGAAGGCGATATTGTGCGGGTAAATACCGAGCTCGCCAGCTACGTCGAGCGCGTAGACAAAAAATAGTTATCGAACAATATACGGCAAAAGTGCCATAAAGCGCGCGCGCTTAACGGCGGTTGCAAGTGACCGCTGGCCGGCGGCAGAGAGGCCCGTGCGGCGGCGCGGCATAATCTTGCCATGCGGATTAAGAAAGCGTTTTAGCGTCTCGATGTCTTTGTAATCGATGTGGCTAATTTGAATGTTTGCTGAGTCAGGTTGCATAAAAGTTATTGATTGCTCTTTAATTTGTTCTAAAATAAATTTAGAATGGTATATCGTCTGGGTTAATATCCTCTTCCGGATACTCTATCCCCTCCTCTTTAGGAGCGCGCTGCCCCTCGACTTTGCTCGGGGTAAACGGACCTTCGTCACCTTGCCGTGAGCCTGTCGAACGGGGGCCAAACTGCACGCGCTCGGCGACAATTTCGGTGCGATACTGCTTGCCTTTTTCCGGACTCTCCCAGCTCCTGGTTTGTATCCGGCCTTCGACAAACACTCCTGCCCCCTTTTTGAGGTACTGCGAGACCGTTTCCGCCTGCCGGCCAAAGACAACTACGTTGTGGAACTCGGTGCTCTCCTGCTTGCTGCCGTCGGCCTTTTTAAACACGCGGTTGGTTGCCAAGCCAAACGATGCGACGTGCCCGCCTGAAGGGAGCGCTCGCAGCTCTGGGTCGCGCGTGAGGTTACCGAAGAGAAATGCTTTGTTGATGTACATACCTGTTAGTTTACCAGAGCGTCGATGCTCTTGGTCAACTCTTCGTCCGACACTTCGCCCGGCGTCTCGGGGGCTGTTGCTGGCTTCTTGATGGTTTCGCCCTCGAGACGATTGGAGGAGTAGACAGCACGGCGCGCGATAATCGGCTCTTCGCGCGTGGTTTCAATAAGGAGGTAACGCAAAATGTCTTTTGCGCTGCGCAACTGCGCCTCGAGTGCCGCGACATGCTCGCGCTCTGCAGCAAACTTGATGAAGCCGAAGTAAGATTCCGTATACTTCTCGCGCTTTCCTGCCGCCGAACGTTCGATAGTGTAGGCGAGCGTCATTTTTTGTGGGAACTGATCCCTGATTATTTCCGCCTTGACCTCTGCGAGGACGGCACGAATAGTCTCCACCACATCGCCTACTTTTACCTCTTCTACCGTAGGCACGACATGAAAGCCGACCTCGTAGACGGGGCGCGTGCCCTCCGTAGCTTGAGCGGAGGAGGGGCTGTTGTTCGCTTGGGATGAGGTCTCGGCTGAGACCTGCGACATTTCTGCCATGCGGGCACTATACTACAGCTTTTAAATTAGTGCAACCCAAAAAGACGTTGTGAATTAAGGAGAATTTGGCTTCTTGCCTCTTCTTCCCCTACCCCTTTTATTTCTGCAATCTTTTTAACTATGTGCGGAATATGCATCGGCTCGTTGCGTTTACCGCGATACGGAGCGGGTGTGACATAGGGTGCATCGGTTTCGGTCAGCAACATGTTAAGCGGCGTGTTTTTTACTACCTCGTCGTAGTCGTGGGTAAAGGTAATAACACCCGTAAATGACAGAGTGAAACCGAGATCTAAAAACTGTTTAGCTTCCTCCCAACTTCCAGCAAAAAAGTGTACATCCCCCTGCACCTTTGCATGTGTTTTCAAAACTTCCAGTGCGTCGCTATATGCCTGACGGATATGGAGCATCAGCGGCTTTCCTACCTTGTTCGCAAGCTCAATTTGAGCGACAAAGTTCTCTATCTGCAGCTTCTTCGTCGCTTCGCCCTGCCGGTAGTAGTCGAACCCGCACTCACCTATCGCAATCACTTTCGGATGTTGCGCCAGGGCCTCATACTTCGCACCATCAAACTGTTCGCCGCGAGAGGTAAACTCCTTGCCGCCCTCCCCAAGCTCTTTTGCATCATGGTACGACTTACTGGTGTGTATTGGGTGGAGGCCTATGGTTGCCCACACATCATCATATTTTTCTGCCATAGCCACCGCGGCAACCGAAGTGTCGTATTGGGTGCCAACTATATTCATCCCCACCTCTGCTTCCTGTGCGCGCTTAACAACCTCATCGGCGTCGTCTTTAAACGCCACAAATTGCACATGTGTATGCGCGTCGAAATACTTCATATCTTATTCTGATATTCTTGAGAATTTGAGAATGTCATTCTTTACGCGGGAACAAGGTCTCGGGCTTTTTGTTTGCAACAATCGCGTCGATGATTTTCTTGCTAGTTTCTGGCACCAAGGGCTCCAGCAGTAAATCAATTGCAGCGAGTTCTTTCACAAGCTCGACGATAAGCTTCTTGCCAGCCTCTGCATCAGTTTTAACCAGTTTAAATGGCTCTGTCGTAGTGATCTTTTTGTCGAGCGCATGGATGCGGCCCCAGACATATTCGCTCGCTTGGTTAATCTCAAAGTTGTTGAGCGCTTCGGTAAACTCCTCTGGATATGGCACTAACTCCACCTGCACTGGCTCTGGTAAGTGCGTTTGCGCGAGCGTCAAAATCCTCGAGGCCACGTTGCCGAGCCCATTTGCCAGGTCTGCATTGTACACTTCTTTAAAGCGCTCCATCGTAAAGTCGCTGTCCTCAAACGGATGTACGTGCCTTGCTAAAAAGTAGCGCAATGCATCCGCACCATATTCTTCAACAATCGCAAATGGGTTGATAACATTGCCGAGCGACTTGCTCATCTTGTGTCCGCCGCTTGTGATAAAGCCGTGTATAACAATTTGTTTGGTTTGCGGCAAATCAGCAGACATAAGCATTGCCTGCCACATTGCCGCCTGCTGGCGTATCTGGTCCTTGCCTGCCATCTGCAGGCCGTTTGGTTTTTCTTTCGTGCCCCAAAATTTCTCAAAATTCTTCTCATCCTCTGGCCAGCCTAAGGTTGAGATGTAGTTAACGAGCGCGTCAAACCAGACATACATCACCTGCGAGTCATCGCCGGGAACCGGCACACCCCAGGGCATCTTTTCCTTGAGCCTCGAGATGCTGAAGTCTTCCGGGCCATTTTCAATAAACTTTTTTATCTCGTTAAATCTGAAGTCAGGTACGACGAGTTCGGGGTAAGCGGCATACAGGTCAAGAAGCGGTTGTTTGTATTTGGAAAGTTTGAAAAAGTAATTCTCTTCATCAATCACCTCAAGTTCAAGGTTGGGATGCAGTGGACATTTGCCGTCAACAAGTTCGGAATCTGTTTTTTCAAGCTCGCAACCGACACAGTACTTGATTTGGTAATTTTTCTTGTAAATATCTCCCGCAACGTGGCACCGCTTCCAAAACTCCTGTGCAGCTGCTTTGTGATGAGGGTCTGTGGTGCGGGTAAAGGCATTGTAGCTGAGGTTAAGTGTGCCCTTAAGGGCATCAAACTTTGCGGCATATTCGTCTACGTATGCCTGGGGAGTCTTCCCTTCTTCGAGCGCCTTGCGGTAGATTTTCACGCCGTGCTCGTCAGAGCCGAAGTTAAAAAATACCTCCTCGCCAAGAAGCGCATGGTAACGCGCTAAAATATCTGCCTGCACTATCTCAAGTGCAAAGCCTATATGCGGCGGCGCATTCACATACGGTATCGTCGTCGTTATATAGAAAGCTTTTTTTTCGGCCATTGTTAAGACCCTATGCTGCCTCGCCGTCCGATGTCAACCCTTGCCGGGCAAGTGCGCGGGTCTTCTCTCGATCAACGTCCGATACAAACTCCTGTATTGCGCCCGCAATCGGCACCGAAAGCAAGATACCGAGGAATCCGGCAAGTTCGTAGCCCACGATAAGTGCCAAAATGACGAGGAGCGGCGGAACTCCTACGACCTTTTTGACGACGACTGGATAGATAAGATGCGCTTCAAACTGCTGGACGATGACGTAGAGCCCGATGACAAGAAGCGCTTCGGTAGGGCCACCGTGCACGAGCGCCACGGCAATGCCTGGGATTGCGGCAAAAATAGGCCCAAAGACCGGGATAATTTCAAACACTGCTGCCAAAACCGCGAGAAGGAGTGCGTACGGAACGCCGAGTATCGTAAGCCCCAGGTACACCAAAATCCCCACAATGACTGCCAGGACAAGCTGCCCTTGCATCCACTTCCCTATCTTCTCCTGACTGCGCTTCCAGAGATGGAGCACGTAGGCCTGCTCTTTAATGGGCGTCACCACGCGTAAAAAGTCGTCGACGCCCGTCTCCTGCACTGAAAAGTAAAAGGAAAAAACGACAATAAGCACAAATGAGGCGATGCCTCCAAAGAAGGCGGAGAGGGTGGCAATTGCCCCGCCAGTTGAACCTCCGAGCGATGTCGATATCTCGCGCAGAATGTCCGCTACCGAAAGTGTCGCGGCAATGTCGTCGGGAAGGAGACCGCCGGTAACCGCGCCAAAGTCGAGCTCAGAGAGCGTTGTGGGGAGCTGGGCAAAAAAGGCCGCAGCGTCGTCGAGGACCGGCGGCACGAAGAAGAAAATAATTCCGAAAAATACCGACGCGACGAGCAGGTACACGAGGATAACGGAGAGGAGGCGGGACACCTTGCGCCGCATCAGAGCATGCACTGCGGGCTCTATCGCGGAGGCAATAACGATTGCCGTGAGGAGAATGAGCACTAAGTCTCTTAAAAACCAGAGCACCGCGACCGTAAGCACGAGCAGGATCCCGATGAGTATACTCCCGGGCGAAACGCTGATAGAGAAATTCTGCATCCCCCTATTCTACACTGTGATGCCGCTCTTCAGAAGCGCAGAAAGTTCGCTTACTTGGACCCGCTTTTGCTCCCCGCTGTCGCGGTCGCGAAGCGTGACGGTGTCTTTAAGTTCTGGCTTCTCTCCCAACGTGTCAAAGTCTACCGTGACGCACCAGGGGGTGCCTATTTCGTCCTGCCGGCGGTAGCGCTTCCCTATGTTGCCGTTGTCGTCCCACACGATCTGCGGGATTTCTTTTTTGAGATTCTGGTAGACCTCGCGCGCCTTCTCAACAAGCTCGGGCTTGTTTTTAAGGAGCGGAAAGATAGCAGCTTTAACGGGTGCCAAATGGGGAGGAAATTTGAGATATACGCGCTTCTCTCCGCCTAACTCATCTTCGGTGTAAGCCTTAACGATGACCGCAAGCAAGTGTCTACCTAGCCCAAACGTGGGCTCAAGCACATGGGGTACTGTGCGCTCGTTAGTGTTGGGGTCGAGATACGAGAGGTCAGTGCCGCTGTGCGCAATGTGGTTGTTAAGGTCAAAGTCGGTGCGGTAGGCTAACCCTCCTATTTCGTCAAATTTGTGTGGGTAGTTAAAGTGAAAGTCTACTGTACGCTTGCTATAGTGAGCCCTCTCCCCGTCTGGAATTTCTATCTCTTTAATATCCTCAGGTCCAAATCCCAGTTTTTTAAACCATTCCTGCATTTGCCCGCGCCAGTACTCAAACCTCTCCTCCCAATTTTTTTCCTCAATAAAATATTCAAACTCCATCAGATCAAACTCGCGCACACGGAATATAAAATCACGCGGCGCAATTTCATTACGAAAGGTCTTTCCTATCTGTGCAATACCGAACGGGAGTTTGGGGTGGTAGGAGTCAATGATGTTTTTAAAGTTGACGAACATGCCCTGAGCATTCTCGGGACGCAAATAAACCGCCGTATCCGAGCCGTCAACTGAGCCGACAGATGTTTTAAACATCATATTGAACTGTCTCGGTTCACTAAGCTTCCCGCCGCACTCGGGGCACTTGGTAGTGTCCTCAAGATGATCTGCACGAAAGCGGTGCTTGCATTTACTGCACTCCACCAGCGGGTCGGCAAAACCCTGCACATGTCCGCTCGCCTCCCACACCTTAGGGTTCATTAAAATGGCCGAGTCGAGCCCATACATGTCGTCACGGCTCTCGACAAAAAACCGCCACCACAAATTTTCAATATTTTTCTTAAGTGCTACGCCTAAGTGCCCGTAGTCCCACGTGCCAGCCAGGCCGCCGTAAATCTCGGAGCCCTGAAACACAAACCCGCGTCGCTTACAGAGCGACACTATCTTTTCCATCAATCCTTCTTCAGCCATAAGTGTTTACTATAAGCTAGCGAGTGAGAGAAATAAAGCTTGTTTTATTTCCGAGCGAGCGACGCTTATATCCTGCGAAGTAGGTTACTTAGGAGCCACAACGTCCACACCAGACTGCGTGTCGCCGATAAGCTTGGTGGTTGCCGCCCCGCCGGTGGCGCTCAAGTTTACGTTCGCAAAGCGGTCCTGGCCGGTAAGCTCGGGAGTACTGCTGAGTGCGGGAGACTGGCCTACCTGGCTCTCGCTCGGCAGTAATTCAACCTGAAAAGCTCCCGTGCGCGGGCTGCTTGTGTAGCCAGCGCCGGCTTTAATCTCGCCCAAAGACCAGGTAACCGTGCGGCTCCCTTCGTTGTAGGAAATGCCGCTCCCCGCCTCCGCAGCGACAAAGCGCACGTACGTCGGGAGCGTTGCCACGACCTGGCCGTTCCCTACGGCATTGGCAGAGTTGCGCACCGTCCAGCGCACCGTGTAGGTCGTCTCTTGCTCCGCCTGCGGCGGCATGGGGCCGGAGTTCGTGAATGGTCCTGAAAAATGGAGTACCTCTGTCGAGAGCGAGAGCGCGGAGGCTACCGTGACTTTTGTCGAAGCCGCGGAGAGTATGGTCTCCGGCTCTCCGGCTTCGCGCACGGCGCGCACGGTCAGGTTGAGGTCGATGGTGGGGTTGGTGATGAGCACACCGCCCTCGCCGGGAGAGCGCGTCAAAAACGAGAATTGAAAGGTCCCGTTTGCGCCAGAGGCAACCGACTCCAGTTCAGAATTGTCGTCCTTGCTCCACACCAGCGAGTTATTGACGGATTGGAAAAACGCTCCCTGCCCTTGTATAGAGTCTTCATCGAGGGAGGGCCCTGCGAGCGTCAAGGTTACCTCAACATCGGAGACGGAATCGGAGAGGTTATTTTGCCACGACACCGTGCCACTGATGCGCGAGCCGGCGGCGACAGCGATGTTGCTGCCGCTTTTGCCTTCGACCGTAATGTTGCCTGCGATAAATGGACGCTTCACCGTTAAGGTTTGCGGAATCGTAATGAACGGAAGTTTTACCTCCGGGTCGGTTGCGTCGTCGTTTGAACCTGCAATAAAGCGGAAGATGCGTTCGTCGCCGTCCTCCCCTTGAATTGTGCCCGTAACCCTGATGGATTTCGAAGCACCGGGGTCAAGCGTACCTAGCCGCCACATCCCGCTCGTATCTGCGGCAGGCTCCGTACGTATAACTGAGAAGCCGAACGGATACTCTCCCTTGACCACGAGGTCGGCGATGGGGGTTGTCGCATTGGAGCGCACGGTCAGGTCAAAAGTAAACGGCTGTCCCGCGACACTCTCACTTGGGCCCTCTATCGCAAGCGACACCGGGGCAGAGCCGATCGTTATCGTAACTTCTTCCTGCCGGACAAAGACCGCATTTGAGCCCTGGACACTATACTCAAGCGCTACCTTAATGGTTTGCAGCTGTCCCTCTTCGCCGAAGAGAAGCGCTGAAGCGGTGCGTTTGAGTTCTTGGCCTGACTCAATAGTTCCTACCGAGAGGCGGTCATGCAAGAGGTCAGTGCTGGGATTGTTAGGGTTGCGGGTACCGTCGGGGTAATCGATAACGAGGTCGGCGAGGAGAAGCGGCGTGGTGTTTCTGTTGCGTACGACGATCTCCACCTGCACCTCTTTGCCGCCGTCGACGAGCGTTGGCACGACGAGCTCCAGGTCGATATTGCGCGGCGAGGTAGTGTTCACTCCGCCCAAAAAGACAAAGCTCGCGACTGCGATTGCAGCGGTAAAAAATATGATCGATCCTCCAAGAAATTTGAATGCAAATGACATGTGTGAGTGGCTCTCGGACGGCAGTGCGGGGGACGTGACCGGTGGACGCATCGGCGTGGTAGGTGGCGCAGGATCTGCGGCGTCGGGAGAAGGCTTCTGGGCTTCCCAGGTTTTTGGTGCGCTCGCCTCGCTGGGGGTAAGCGCCGTACGCTCTTCTTTCTTGATTTGTTTTATCCCTTCCCGCGCGTAGAGACGGTTTTTGAGCTTTTCCACCCCGCTCTTTTCCTCGCGAGTCATTCCGCAATTGTACTACAACCCGGTCGCCTGAAGCGACTCGTTTATAGCGCGCAAAAGCAACCTACGGGAGCGCATAACCTCCTCGGCAAGTTCGAGTGAAAAGAAGTCGGCATCTATAAATCCTTTGAGCTCCTCTGTGTGCGGCAAATAACCCAGATGATAGAGGATTTTGAGCACCAAGACCGACTCGATACTCTCTGCCCCCCGTGTTTCTGGAGCGCGCGCGAGCGCGGTCAACCCGCCCTTTACGCTCTCGTAGAGCGCGGGCGCCACCTCCTCGCCCTGGACGAGCCGGAGGAGGAGTTTTGCCACCTTGCCCGACTGTCGCGAACGAGCATAGCTGGCGCCCGCGCAGACTCGCGACGCTTGTTCAACTCCGACTAGCTTCCACTCATTTTTACCGCGCACAAGAGTAAAGCGCGCGTGGGTTAAAGGTTCAAGTCCATAACGCAATTTCGAACTTTCGGCGCGCGCACTGCGTGCCATGGCGCGCACGAGCCCAAGCTCGCTCGTAAGGATAAAGACAAGCACATTAGCTTCACCCACCCCTCTTTTTCCTAGCACCACTCCCTCGCACACGTGTAGCTGATGCATATTACTCTTCGCTAATAGTCAGAGACTCAAGGCCAGTTTCTTTCAGAATTTCATTCCGGTATTTTTCTGCAATCTCTTTTTCTTCGCCGGCAACGTTGAGCGTGTAGGAAGGTCGGTCGGCAATGGTGAGCCCCTCTTCTTTGCGCCACTCCTGCACGCGGCGTATCAACGTGCGCACTACACCCTCCTCCTGCAGCTCCGGCGTTAATGTTGCATCGAGCCATGCGTCCCCATCGATCGAACTGTCTTCAACTACTTCTTTGACATTGAGCTCGTCGGCAACAAGCGCTACGAGTCCGTGGTCAGCGGGCAGCTTGCGTACTTTAAGCACAAAGAGCGGTTGGCGGACTTTGATTCCCGCCTCTTCGCGGAGCTTCAACCCCTGCGAGGCAAGCGAGCGCACCACCGCCATGTCACTGAGGAGGGCTTCGTCTGTTGCATACGGCGCAGGCCACGACTCCAGATGCACACTCTCCTTCTCTGCGCCAAGTCCTTGGTAGATGCTCTCTGCGACAAAAGGTGTCACGGGCGCCATGAGACACGAGAGCGTGTAGAGCACCTCGCGCTGGGTCGCCAGTGCAAACTTCTTGTCCGTAATGTCCTCGCCGCGAGCGCGGTCACGCGAGCGGCGCACATACCAGGTTGAGTAGTCTTCAACGAAGCTGCGCAGCGCTCGCACCGCAGTCGGTGTATCGTACGCATCCATTGCTTCAGTAACGGTCTTGGTTGTTTTGCCGAGGAGCGAAAGCACCCAGCGGTCGAGCACATGTGGGCTGTCCTCCGCCTTGACACTCTTGTCCCACTCACTCTTATAAAGCTCGAAAAACTTGTACGAGTTCCAGAGGATGCCTATGGTGCGGTTATGCGCCTCGCGCACGTCTTCGTCTCTAAAGTTAATGTCCTCGCCGCTCATCACGACAGAACCCATAAGGTAGAGTCGGAGCGCGTCGGCGCCGAACTGATCCATAACCTGCAAGGGATCAGTATAGTTGCCTTTACTCTTGCTCATCTTGGCACCGTCAGCGGCAAGGATGGTGCCGGTCGATACCACGCTGCGAAACGACTGCTGGTTAGAAAGAAGAACGCCCATTGCATGCATGTAGTAAAACCACGTGCGGGTCTGGGCGATATACTCGGCGATAAAGTGTGCGGGGAAGCCTTTGGGCCACAGACCCCAGAGGCGCCCTGGGTTAAATACTTCTTTGTTCTCAAACGGGTAGTGGTTAGAAGCATAGGGCATAGTGCCAGACTCAACCCAGCAGTCGACAACCTCCGGAATGCGCTCGTACCCCCTGCCCTTGCTGTCAACGAGCGTCACCGCGTCGATGTAGGGGCGGTGCAGGTCGAGTCCGTAGTCTTTGTTGTGGGGAAAAGGGGTAAACGAGAGCTTCCGTACTTCAGAGGTCTTGAGCATATACTCTTTTGAAAAGTCGTTGGATGGGCGGCGTGCCGCCACCTGTTGTAGCACCCATAGCGGATTGCCGTGAGAGATAATGAGAATCCGCTTGCCCGTGTAGCGTCGCTCGATTTCAAAGATAAATTCCCCTATGCGCCGGCGCACTTCTATGTGTGCAGTCTCACTCGCCTCGCGCAGACGTTCGTCTACCATGACAGCACTCTCCGGAAGTCTTAATTCTTTTTGCACTAAAGCGGCGGTTTCTCGCGTACGCAAAAACGGTGAAGTTACAATGAGGTCTATACTCCCGCGCTTGAGTCCGACCGTCGCCACATGTATTGCGTCTGTTCTTCCTTTTTCAGTAACATGGTTGGCAGGGTCGCCCGTAGGGTCATCAACACCCTCTACATTGTGCCCGGCCTCCGCATGCCTCATTACAAAGTAGGTATTGCCGGACTTTTTTGTTTTCTCAAGCAGTTCTTTAAGCGAGCCTATAACCATGAGCCTGCTGCCTCCTTTCTCCTTCCAGATTGGTAAGGCTGACGCCCAAAATCGATTTCGGGAGATTGTCCAGTCCGGCGCATTCTCGACAATGTGCTTAAAGCGGCCGTGTTTTAGGTGGGCAGGGACCCAGTTCACCCGCTCGTTTTGAGCAAGCATGCTTTTTTTCACTTTCTGGATATTTATAAACCACGAGGGTACGGCACTGTAGATAAGCGCCGTACCGCAACGGTAGCAGTGCGGGTAGGAGTGCGTATGGTTTTCTTTTTTAAACAGGAGCCCCTGCTCCTCAAGATGCGCTTTGATAACCTTTTCTGCCTTTTTGTAGTATTCACCGCGGATAAACTCTGGCGCGGCGTCATTGTACGTGCCGTTGGCGTTTAAGAGTTGGATCATAGGAAGACCCTCTTTCTGACCCAAGGCATAGTCATCTTCTCCATACATGACAGCTGTGTGCACGATGCCGGTACCTTCGTCTGTATTCACAAAATCAGCCGCGTACACTTTGTAGGATTTCATTCCGTGGAGAGCGGGTACGTCAAACAAGGGCTCGTAGCTCATGCCGACAAGCTGCGCGCCTTTTACGCTGCCGGGGCCCGCTTTAATAAAGTGTTCGCCGTCTTTCTCGATGAGCTGATAGTCGATATCTTTTCCCACCGCAAGCGCTATGTTGCCCGGCAGCGTCCACGGTGTTGTGGTCCAGGCCAGAAGATAGGTGCGCTCGGGGAGGTTATACCGAAGCGGATTTTTGATCTTGAACTTCACTGTGACCGCCTCTTCGGTAATATCTTTGTAGGTGTTGTCCATTGCGATCTCGGCTTTCGCAAGCGGCGTCTCGCAGTGCGGGCAGTACATGAGGACTTTCCGGCCCTCGTAGAGCATTTTCTTGCCGTGGAGTTTTTTGAGCGCCCACCATACCGACTCCATGTACGAGTTGTCCATGGTTTTGTAGGAGTTTTTAAAGTCCACAAACCGACCGATGCGGTCGATGTATTTTTCCCACTCGTGTTCAAACTCCATCACACTTGCGCGCGCGGCTTCGTTAAACGTGTCGATACCTATACTCAAAATATCTTTTTTGGTTTTGAGGTTGAGGCGTTTCTCTATCAAGCTCTCAATCGGCAAGCCGTGGCAGTCCCAGCCCCACCGCCGCGGCACGCGGTACCCCTGCATCGTTTTGTAACGCGGGATGACGTCTTTGATTACGGAAGAAAGGAGAGATCCGTGGTGCGGGAGGCCGGTTGCAAAAGGTGGTCCATCATAGAAGATAAACTCTCCCTTAGGCGCCCACTTACGGAGCGTCTTTTCAAAAATCTGGTTCTCCTTCCAAAACTCAACTACCCCTTCCTCGCGCTTGGCTGTCTCACTTTTACCCTTATCGGACATATTGACAAACTATAGTCGAGCGAGCGAGAGAAGTAAAATCTTTATTTTAACTTCCGAGCGAGCGATGACTATATAGACGAAGTCTCTATAGCACTTTCAACGCTTTTTACATCTTTTCGGGCGCAGGGATGCCGAGCGCCGATAGGCCTTTTTGGAGCGTTTTTTCTACTGCTTGTGCGAGGAGTGTGCCGTACTTGGGAGCACTGCCACCAATAACGCGCTCGCTTGCGTACCAGCTGTTAAAAGCCGAGGCGAGTTCTGTGAGGTAAGTCGTAACGTAGTGCGGCTCGAGTTCCTTCGCGGCCCGTTCAACTACGTCAGGGTAGTGAAGGAGAAGCCGCTCAAGAGTGTTCGCGTTTGCCGGCGCGTCACTTTGATCAGCTTTGATACCTACTTTCTCCGCTTCACGCAGTAATGAAAGCGCCCGAGTGTGGGCATACTGCACATACGGCCCCGAGTCCCCTTCAAGCGAAAGTGACTTTTCCGGATCAAAGATAATATCTTTGCCGCTTCCCTGTTTTAATACCGCATATTTAATTGCCCCAACAGCCACGTCTTGCCGGTCCCGCGCGGCTTTTTGTAAATCGTCAAGCAATGCCTCACCAGTAATTATATTTCCTTTACGCGAGGACATTTTACCGGTTGTGAGCTTTAAGAATCCGTGGAATCGTCCAAGCATTTTGCCTTCAAGATCAGGAAAAATCTTTTCCGCTGCAGCACGGACCACCTTAAAATAATCTTGTATTTCATTTGCGGTTACAGTGAGCGAAATATCGAAATCTCCTTTCTGCTTTTTTGCTTCGACCAACCCAAGCTCTTTTGCTTCGTACGTTGGGAGGCCAAGCGAGTTTATAAACACGCGTGTGTGGAGACCGTATTGCTCGCCGCGAAACACAATTGCCCCCTCACTTTCTTCAAAAACTTCACTGTGCTCCTTAATAAGCTTTAATCCTATGGGGCCCGTTTCGCTCTCAAAAAAGTAGTGAGCGAATTTGGTGCCGAGCACAGCATAGATCTCTTCAAAATGTTCAAGCGATTGTGCGCGGCCCTCGTCGTACAACTTGTTAATTATCTCGTCGCTTTTCTCATAAATCTTCTTATTTATTGCATCAATTTTCTCCTTATTGGCCTCGTATTCGTTGTTGCCATATACATACGCGTCCCCCCATGAAAGCCCTGGTTTTTGCAGCTTAGCCCAAATGGCTTTCGCAACGTGTACGCCCACATCTCCTTGGTAGTTGGCGCGCACAACTTCTGCTCCTGACATATCAAGCACACGAGCTATGGCCTCGCCTATCGCGTTGCTCATGAGGTGGCCGATGTGGAACTCTTTAAACGGATTCGGGTCAGTATACTCGACCATTATCTTCTTGCCTTTGTACAAATCGTTTGTGCCCCACCTCTCTTCTCTGGCTGCGGCCTCAACCTCTTTTGCAATCGCTTCGCGCGAGAGGAAAAAATTTATGAACTTCCCCACTACTTCAACCTTTTCTACCCCATCTATTTTGAGTTTCTCCGCAAGCTCATTGGGGTCCACTTTGGCCACAAGCGCGGCATTCGTTGAGTAATCGCCATGCGCCATCGAGCGCGGCCGCTCTACTACAAAAGTGGCCCCTCCTGCCCCAAGTGCCTTCAGCGCGGCTTCTACCGCCGCTTCTATACTGCCTCTTACCATACGCATTACAGTAGCACCTAGGGCGTTTTTAAAAAAGAATCAGCCGGTCCCCGTAGGGACCGGCCGAGTGAACCATACGAACGAAGAATGAGTTGATCAGGCCGGCAGGAGTTTGACGTACTCGAGCTTCGGGCATAGGCCCGCCAAGAAGCGACTCTGACGACCCTTCCACCTGAAGAACTCGTCCCTCAGCACGAACGACACCGGCACATTTTGTCGACGGTTTACATCGATCGAGGTGCGCTCCGCTGTCACAAAACGCACGCAGCCGTGGTCTAGCTCGATTGCAGATGACCTGCTGAGGTCCATGAGAATATCGAGATGTCTCGGCTTGTAATTCTTCGGGAATTTGACCTCGAGCCTTGAGCCGGGCTTTAGATGCGGAAGAATCTGGTTGATAGAATCGCCCTTGAAAATGAGCTCCGCTCCGGAGCCGGTCGCCTTATCGTCAACCGCAACCGCACTTTGAATCTGCATTGAGACTTCCTCCCAAATATGTCCCCGCAGGGGCGTTGAAACCAGGCAACTAGAGTAGCACGTAACTTCTACTTTAGCAATATACTCCTTACCGCGTGGAGGCAGGGTGAATTAAAAACTCTCCTTATTTAGAGCCTTGTTTGAGCAAGCTCGGGCGGTGTCGTGCTCTCGACTACGGTAACCGTCGTGCGTCCTATAAGCGCGCCGTTTTGTGTCTCTACGTTGCAGCGCCAACGACCGGGCGTGACTGTGAAGTTGGTAAATCCGCGGAAGCCACCGTCGCGCCCGCCGCTTATCGCAAACGAGATGCGGGATACCTGCACCCATTTATTCTTGTCTTCGTCATACTTTTCCCATCGGTGGAAAATCGGGGCCGTAAGTTTGGCAGGAGCGAATACTGAAGAAAAACATACCGCAGCCGACGAGGCATGGAGCGTATAGGTAGAGTTTGTGGCACGCCAAAAAACAAACCACGGCGGCTCTTCGTAGGTTGCGGAGTAGATGCTTGCCGCCCCGCCCGCAGGGCTCGCCAGCCGCTCTATCGAGTGGTACATGCCGATATTTTTAAGCGAGAGCGGCACGGGAGGAATGATGTTAAGGAAGTAGAGCCCGTTAAAAAACAAGAAGACAAGCCCCACCAAGACGGAGACTTCGTAAAACTGCTTCTCCCGCTGTCTGCCGCGCAACACCAGCCAGTACACAGCGCCTAGGAATAATCCTATAGTCACAAGACTTACTGCCCCGCTCGCCAAAAACACCCAGGTGTCGACAGAGTGGAAAAGAAAAGTCGGCAGCGCAACCAAGAGATACGTTAGGAGCAGCGTATAGTATGTAACGATGTTGAAGCGCAACTGAGCGTACCGGTTGCGCAGGAACTCGTTGCCAATAACCATCCCGAGCAGAAGAAGGAAAAAGAGGGTTGATGCTGCAAAGGTGCCGCTGCGGCCATAGAGCACCAGAAGGTTCGACGCCAGGCCGCCAAAGCAGAACTGCAGCACGAACAGCAAAAATAGCGGCTGGTAGCCGGTTTCGACATCCCATCTACGGGCAGATTTGATGTTGAGCACAATTATGAGCCCACCGGCCATGACCAGGTACGAGAGGAGGATGAGATTGTTGATAGGGCTGTCGGGCCGGTCGGCGATGATGAGGTCGAAGACAAAGCCGGTAGCAAGCCCCAGCACGCGCAAGTGCTGTTCGTAACGCCACCACAATTCAACTGGTTTTTTAACCAAAGAGCGCACGCCCATACCACTACTTTACTACACGAATGAGTCGGGGATCGGAAACTTCTTGCATAGCTGACGCACCTCCGCGTGAATTTTCTTGAGGGCCGGATTAGCGTGCGCGTGTTTTTTAACGCTAGCCAGATACGCTTTGCGCTCCCCTTTTTCTGTAGGCAATTGTTCGTCCTCCACTACCGCCATAGCGCGAACAATAGCGTGAGCAATAATCTTCATTTCCGGCTCTTTCATTCTACGTGTCGTTACAGAAGGCGTACCGAGGCGCACACCGCTAGGATAAAACGGCGAGGAGGGTTCGTTGGGAATGGTGTTTTTGTTCGCCGTAAGCCCAATAGCGTCGAGTGCAATTTCAACAATTGCACCCCGCCCTACCCCGCACTTCATAAGCAACATGTGATTATCGGTGCCTCCACTCACAAGTTCAACACCTTCTGCCATAAGATCTTTTGCAAGCGCTTTGGCATTTCTTACTATTTGCTTGCCATAGGTACGAAATTTCGGAGTTGCCGCTTCTTTAAGCGCGACCGCGATCCCGGCGGTCGTATGGTCGTGCGGCCCACCCTGCAGGTTGGGAAAAATGGCGCGATCTACTTTTTGCCCAAGTTCTGGGTCCTTCGCAAGGCCTTTTTTGGTCACCATGATCATGCCGCCACGCGGGCCGCGCAGTGTTTTGTGCGTGGTAGTCGTTACAATGTGTGCGTACGGCACGGGGCTTGCGTGTGCCCCGGCAACTACAAGCCCTGCAATATGTGCAATGTCCGCAGCCAAGTAGGCACCGACGCTGTCGGCAATTTTAGCTAGTTCTTTAAATGGAAACTCGCGCACATAGGCGGTCGCTCCGACCCAGATAAGTTTAGGTTTATGTTTTTTAGCGAGCCGTTCAATTTCTTTGATGTCGAGGTATCCGTCTGGCTTTACGCCGTACTGCACTGCCTTGTAGAACATTGCAGTTGCGCTCGCCTTCCAGCCGTGGGTCAAGTGGCCGCCGGCGGTTAGGAGCTGGCCCATGACAGTGTCACCGGGGTTGCAGGTTGCCAAGTACACAGCGAAGTTTGCCGGGGAGCCTGAATAAGGTTGAACGTTTACGTACGGGACTTTAAAGAGTTTTTTCGCGCGCTCGCGGGCCAAGATCTCTACTTGGTCAATAACTTCGTTACCGCCATAGTAGCGGGCATGCGGATACCCTTCGGAGTATTTGTTCGTTAGGCATGAACCGACAGCCTCCCGTACTGCTTGAGAGACGATATTTTCAGACGGTATAAGCTCAAGCCCTTCTGCCTGCCGTTTTTCTTCTGCGAGCAGCAGCTTATATGTTTCTTTGTCCTGTTTTTGTATATGGGTATAGAGATTCATAGCTTGCATCCATTAGCTGATAGTGCGGTTATGTGAATCCCTAGATCATACGAGTTATATCACCGATTGTACTGCAGTCTTTACGTCTCTCCAAACCTCATCCACCGAGCGGCTAGCGTCTATAACGCGAGACTGCGGGAGGTCTTTTGCAAGTTTTAAAAATGCCTGTCTGATACGCTCGTGCGACTCCCGCGGCATGCTCTCCATGGTGTCGAATAGCTTGCCCATCTTAACCATGCGCCCGTGCCCCACCTCGTAAGGCACGTCGAGGATGATGACGAGATCAGTCGGACACCCATCAAATACTTTCTTCAGCACCTCAACCACTATCGGCTCCCAGTCAAACTGCGCGCGCCCGTGTATCTGATAGGCCAGAAACGAAATCCACGAGCGGTTGGAGATAACGTTTTTTCCTGCGGTAAGTGAAGGTTTAATCAGCTCTTCGACATGCTGAGCGCGGTCGGCGAGAAACAAGAGGAGCTCCGTGGGTAGTTTGATGTCGCCGTGAGAGTTGTGGAGGAGCATGTTGCGAAGCGTTTTCCCGAGCTCGGTGCCTCCCGGCTCGCGCGTGTAGACAAAATTTTGGTCGCCAAACTCCGCTCGCAAGCGGTCTATATGGGTGTCCTTCCCTGCCCCTTCACCTCCTTCAATAACAATATATTTGCCTTTCATCAAAAGTAAGTTACCTAAAGCTGGTATAGTGCATCCCCTGGTCAAGTCTTTCAAGTACTGGCCGAATGTAGTTAATAGTATTATCAGGTAAATTGTTTAGCGGAAACCACGAAAGATCCCCGCAACGATCAGGCTCCATATTTTTTGGCTCACCCTTCCACTTCTCCGTTACAAAAAAGATGCAGAAGTATTCGTAGTTGCCTGAGAGGTTATGCACGACGTGCACGGGAGTAAGATCTTGTGCGCTTACTTTAACTCCGGCTTCTTCCATTGCTTCTCGTACTATTGCCTCTTCAGCTGTTTCTTTACCATCTAAATGACCTGAGACTAGACCGTAATTTCCTTCCTCGTGCGACGTATTAATCCGCTTATGCAGCAAGACTTTACCCTCTTTCCGCATAACTAAAAAAGCTGCTGCGCGGAAGAGGGGGCGGTTTTCAAATTCTTGGTTCATCCGTGGATTTTCTTGTTGTAGCCTCCCGAAACAGTAAGTTCAGCCTTAATCGGTGGGTGTGCATCATAGTTTTCAAGTTTTACCTGCTCGGGCGTAAATGCGTCGAGTGACGGTACAGCATCCTCAATACGGAGGGTTGGAAAAGGTTTCGGCTCGCGTGAAAGCTGCTCTTTAATCTGTTCGCGATGGTTCTCATACATATGATAGTCACCAAAGGTATGTACGAACTCCCCCGGCTCGCGGCCGAGTATTTTTGCCAGCACGACGGTGAGGAGTGCGTAGCTTGCGATGTTAAACGGTACCCCAAGGAAAATGTCGGCACTACGCTGGTAGAGCTGCAGGCACACCTTGCCCTGTTTAATATTTACTTGATAGAGGTTATGGCAGATAGGAAATCGAGCCCCCTCTCCTGGCTTCGCCATTGAATAAAGGTACTGAGGGTCCCAGGAGGTAACGAGCGTATTGTGTGCATCGGGGTCTTTGCGAAGTTCGTCTACTACCCACCCCAACTGATCGACCGAACGACCGTCTTTTGCCGGCCAGCGACGCCAGAGTTCACCGTAAATATGCGGAAGTTCGCCGTGCTGAGTAGCAAACCCGCTGTCATTTTTTATTTTTTCGACAAATTCTTCTTTAGAAAGACTTGTACCAAATTTTTCTTTGTAAATCTTATAGGGATAGTCATCCCAAATATGTACATTCTTATCAACCAAGTATTTAATATTGCTTTGGCCGGAGAGAAACCAGTAGAGCTCGTGCAACACACCACTCCAGTACACTTTTTTAGTGGTGAGCATCGGAAATCCCTGTGAGAGGTCGAAGCGTATCTGCGCGCCAAAACAGCTGTAGGTCTTTACCCCCGTTCCCTTATCAACCTGCTCCTCGCCTTCTTCCAAGGTCTTGCGAAGCAACTCTAGATACTGATACTCGGGATACTTGTTCATTTTTTTCTTTTCTTGGCGGCCACATAGCCCTTGATGTTGTTTTTGGAGTATCGGCCCACTTCTTTATAGTTTTGTTTCGGAGGCGAGGAGAGCGGCGAGAAGGTGAGCTGTGCTATAGCCATTCCCGGATGGAGAATAATCGGCACGTTGTTGAGGTTGCAAAGCTCAAGCGCGATGTTGAGAAAGTGTCCTGGATTCACCAAAGCGGCAGAATTGTGCACCAAAAGGCCAATACGGGCAAGGCTGCTTTTGCCATTGACCTCAATGAGGTAGTTGTCTGAGCCAAAAAAGTCGCGCGAGTAGCCCAAAATCGAGATCCCCGGGTGGAGTACAAAGACATCACTATTTTTGAGTGTTATTTCAATCATCTTTGGATAAATTTTCTTTACTGGGTCGATAAAGCTCGAGGAGTGCGCATCGGTTACAAAAAACGTGTTGCCGAGCAAAATGTCGTAGCTTGCTGGCTGCAAGCGCGACTCGTCGAAGGGCTTAAGGGTAATCGCTCCCGCCTTAACTGCTTTTTTAATATCAACGTCTGAAAGCATCATAAAAAATTATTCGACAGTAAATATCTTTTCAGTCCCGTAATACTCCGGCCAGTGCGCATTGTAGAACGCAAACATCCGCTCAAGCCGCTCCTGCGGCAGCTCCACAACCGCGCACGCCTGCATCAATTGTATAACTTCGGCCCGTGCAGAATCTACTTCCCCGGCACTCGGCACCACCTTTTCAAACTCGGCAAGCCAGCCATAGCCCGCGTTCTTGTCGAGGCACACTGTTGTACCTTTACACATATATTCCTCCCGCTCGCGCGACCACTTGGCCTGGTAGCGAAAACCGGCCCGGAGAAGCAGGCGATCAAGTTGTTCGAGCGTTAAGTCCACCCGCTCTTCAAATTCCATTCGCGCAACCCCGTTGGCGCTTGTGTCGTCGCCCACCGATGCTTTAACTACTAGATATACGGCGCCATCTTTATTGCGGGTGCGGACGGAAATCTCCGTAACGCGAGTGATGAGATCGCTCAATTTCTTCAGTACCTTGAAAGGGAGGTGGCCCTCCATCGTTTTAACCAAGGCGGCCATGGCGCCGCCCGTAAAATAGTGATTGAGCTGCTTATTGCGCGAAATAAGTTTGGAGGCTGGGTCAACTTCCTGCATCTTTTTGCGTAGTGCATCCGCCTTTTCTTCGCTCCCCAAAAGCGACTTTATTTCAACCTCGTAGTTCTGCATCAACCTATCCTACCCTCTCCGTCATAGAGAAAAAGTGGATAATCGGTGGATAGCGCACCATGATATAGTCGAGTCGTGGAGTCAAAAAAAACCATTCGACAAGCTCAGGATAAACCTCGCATAAGCATCATCGTTTCTATAGGAAAAAACCTTGTCATTGGGCGCCAAGACAAGCTTATGTGGCCTATTCCGGAGGACTTAAAGCGAGTGAAGAGATTGACTATGGGGCATCCGATCATTATGGGCAGAAAAACACATAAATCTATCGGCAGGCCGCTTCCCGGCCGCACCAACATCGTCATAACTCGCGACAGCGGCTACAAGGCCGAGGAGTGCATCGTAGTACACTCGCTCCAAGAGGCAATTGAAAAAGCACAGGAGGTCGAAAAAGAAGAGGTGTTCATCTTTGGCGGCGCACAGATTTATGAGCAAGCACTTCCTCTAGCCGACCGTCTTTATCTCACGCTCATTGATGATGAAAAGCCGGGCGACGCTTACTTTCCCCCATACGAACACCTCTTTACGAAAAAGCTCGCCGAGGAGAGCGGTGAGCATAACGGCCTAAAATATAAGTGGGTTAATTTGGAGCGCTGATTACTTTATGTCCACCCCCATCGAGCGGGCAGAGCCTGCAACGACTTTCATTGCCTGGTCTATATCGGTGGTGTTGAGGTCTGGCATCTTGCGCTCGGCAATTTGCTTTACCTGCGCCTTCGAGAGCACGCCCACTTTTGCCGTGTTTGGGCGGCCAGAACCCTTTTCTTTCCCCAGAGCTTTCAATATGAGGCTCGAGACCGGAGGGGTTTTAAGAACAAAGTCGTATGAGCGGTCTTCGTAGACCGAAATAATCGCAGGGACCATGTCGCCTTTCATCTCTTTAGACGCTTCGTTAAACTTTTTAACAAACTCGCCGATGTTGATACCGGCAGGGCCCAAAACCTGGCCCATTGCAGGGGTCAAGGTCGCGGCGCCGCCGTTTGCAACAATCTTTATCTTTTTGACTACCTTCTTTGCCATAAGCCTGGAGATATTACCCTATATTCTCTTTACCTGCAAAAAGTCCAACTCTACTGGCGTCTCGCGGCCAAACATGGCAACCAGGACCTTTACCTTGCCGCGAGCCTCGTCTACCTCGCCCACCTTGCCGTCGAGCTCCTTAAACGGCCCATCGACGATAGTGACGGAGTCGCCGATTGAGAGATCAATAGCGTGGCGGATAGAGCCTTCTGCCGCCTGCATGCGGCCCAGGAGTTCGTCCACCTCGTGCTGCTGCAGAGGCACCGGGTTTACGCCCGAGCCCACAAAGCCCGTGACACGCGGCGTGTTGCGCACCACATACCACGACTGATCGTCGACGATCATGTCCACAAGCACGTAGCCCGGGTAGACCTTCTCTTCCTCCTCAACGCGGCGACCGCCTTTAATTTTTACCGTGCGCTCGGTCGGGACAATTACTTGAAAAATCTTGTCAGACAGGCCGAGGGACTCTATACGCTGCCGGAGATTCCTAGCAACCGCATTTTCATACCCCGCATAGGTGTGTATCGCATACCATGCCCTGCCTACAGAAGTGTCTTGTTTTGCCATACGATTTGAGGTTAGACGATACGGAAGATAAAGGTAGAGAAGAGGTAGTCGAAGAGCCCCAAGTACACCGCCGCCGCAAGCGAGATAGCGATAACGACCGCAGTCGAGATAATCGTTTGACGCCTGGTCGGCCACGAGACGTGTCTCATTTCAGCGCGAACTTCTCTCAAATATTGAATCATAGTAGCTTGTTAATTTATCCCTATGCGGTTAGTTTTCCTAAGAAAAAACCCCCTCGGACGGGGCTTCTTCTTATAATACCCTATTGGGGCTTATCGTCAAGTTACCTGATTTCGTAGGTTACAGAGACGTTGGAAACCACTTTGTTTTCACCAGTCGAGATCTCCGGGGCCTTTTGAGCCACGGCTGACTCTGCTCCACCCATGCCGTAAGCCATGTCGCGCGAGTAGTAAGGAATAGGATACCCACTGCCGCTCTCGTTAAAGGAGACGACGCGCACAAGGGAGACCCCGAGCGAGCGGGCAAGCACCTCTGCCTTTTGTTTAGCGTTTGCAATGGCCTTGTCGCGTGCCTCGGCTTCTACCGCGTCAGGGTTGTCAAAGGTAAAGTTGAGCCCCGAGACTTCACTTGCACCAAGACCTCCAACGCCTGTCAGAAGATCGCCCGCCGCCGCCGTGTCCCGCACTTTTACCGTGGTGGTCTGGCGCACTTCGTAACCGCGCAGACGCTGCTCGCCCGGGGGGCAGATGCCGCCCGCTACGCAGGTTTGCTGTACCCAGTCGTACTGCGGATACACCGAGTAGCCGGTCGTTTGGATGTCGCGCTCGGCGACGCCCCCCTCTTTGAGGTACGCGGTTATTGCGTTTGCTTTAGTAGTCGCGTCGTCCTGCGCCGCCGCAACCGTTGACCTCTCCGACACGACGCTAAAGGTAAAGGTCGCAATGTCCGGCACCGCCACTGCTTCGCCGTAGCCCGATACGTTTATCGTATTCGCAGGCATTACCCCCGCGCCGATGTAATGCAGGTTCATAAACTCACCGAACGTTTTAACGCCCAAAAACACGACCAAGACCACGACTGCGCTTAAAATTGCCAAGCGCAGCTTTTCTCCCCGAGGACCCTCAAACATTTCCATACCTTATAAAAACTACTTAATAATGGTTCGCTTATATGACGCTATCGAACCGAATTAATTACAGCCATGATTTGCGCATACGGTAAGGCACCGCTTATCGGCACTTGCCTTTCCCCCGCCACTACTATCGTAAAGGGCGTGCCAGTGCCACCGTTTGCCTGGGCATCGAGCGCTTGCGCGTCTATTTTTGAAAGATATGTTTCGCTCTCAACGCAGGCTCTGTACTGCGCGACATCCGCGCCAAACTCTCCCGCAAGCGCTTCGTAGCGGGCCTCGCTCATGCCGCTCTGCTCCGCAAACATGTCGTCTGCAAACGCCCAAAAACCCTCATTACCCAGCTGCTCGGCAATACATTCGGAGGCCAAGGCCGAAGGCAATGCCTGCGGGTGGATGCTCTCAAGAGGCAAATGCCGGTACACCCACGCTACTTCTCCCCCGGACTCTTCGACAATGCGCTGCAGTGTTGGGTGTATCATCGCGCAGAACGGGCATTGAAAGTCGGAGTATTCAACAAGTACGATCGGGGCCTCCGGTGAGCCTATCCAGTGGTCGCTTGCACTCGGAGCCGCTACGTTTGCCTCAACTACCGGATCTTCAACGGCTACGGTAGGTTGCGCAGGGCCGAGGTTCACAAACAAAATCGCACCGGCCACAAAAACGCCCGCAAGCAGTATCGCAACCGAGGGTGTCAACTCAAACTTTTTTTCTTCTGGCATACTCTACACGCTAGCCTACTTCTTCTCTTTGAGCAAATCACGGATCTCCTCAAGCAAGCGTTCTTGCGCGGGCTTTTCATACGGCGGCGCAGGCTTCTGCTCCTCCTGCACAAAGAGACGCTTTCGAGCGCTTGAAATTATCTTAAAGACCAAAAAGATCGAAACCGCGATAAAAAAGAAATCGAATATTGCCTGCAAAAATGCGCCGTAGGTAAGAACGACATCGGACGCTCCGCCCGCGTCCTCCCGAAGTGTAACCGAGAGGTGTTTAAAGTCGGCGCTGCCGGTCATAAGGGCGATGGTTGGCGTGATGACATCCGCCACAAGCGAGCTTATGATTTTGCCGAAGGCGCCGCCGACGACTACGCCTATTGCCAGCTCCAAGGCGTTCCCCTTGATGGCAAACCCTTTAAACTCCTCAAGCACTCCGCGAGTTTTTTTAAGCATTTCTTCCGTTAGGTGTTCTTTTGATAGTTTGGTGAGCCTCCGCATTACACCATATATGCCACACGCCGACTAGAGACTCCATGAATTAGGAGTTTTTCTGCAGGCGCTCAAGGTCTTTGGCGAGTTTTTGCAGGCCCTGTCGGATTTCCTGGAGCGTCACTTTTTGCTCCTCTTTGCGCCGCTCGTCTTCCTTTTCCTCTTCGGTCATTTCCTCGACATCCTCCTGCAGCTCGTCGATGTCCTCCTGAATTTCGTCGATGTCCTGCTCGACCTCCTCGAGACTCTCGGTTGTCTGGTTCACCGTAAGCTGGATAAAAATAGCGAGGTAAATCGCCTCAAGCGACACGACGGTGGTGAGGATAAGCAGCATGCGGTCGAAGTTGAGCACCCCTGCCCATACTGCGCCAAAACTCACGACAAACAATATCGTGTGGACCGCAATAGACTCCACCGACCCTATCCAGCGCGTAACAGAAAATACGGCGCCGCGCGTTCTTTTTTTCAAATCTTGCGCCATATAGAAAGAATACCACTAACTTTTATCTGGGTGCCTATCCGGATTCGAACCGGAATTGACTCCTCCACAGGGAGCAGTGTTAACCATTACACTATAGGCACCATGCACTGCTGACCGGGCACTATGCGCTAGAGAATACCTTTTTTAAGCGCTCTGCGCGAGGATATGTAGGCGAGGGTGACAAACATAAGGCCGATAAGTCCTATCACCGCCTCCGGGATATGTATCACGAGCCCTGCGAGCATGGCGAGCGCGAGCCCCAAAATTGCCCAGTGCGCGCCGTGCTCAAGATACTTCAGCGTCTCGAGCGTCTTTTTGCGCACAAGGTGGACGGTGATGGTACGCACAAAGAACGCGCCAATGCCAAGACCAACAAAGATAATCGGAATAGCGGTGGTGAGTGCAAACGCACCGATAACACCGTCGAGTGAGAAGGCGGCATCAAGAATGTTGAGGTAGATAAAGAGCACGAGGCCTGTCTGCGTTGCCATGCTTGCCGCATGGCCGTTGTCCATGCGAAGCGTGTTTGCAATGCCCTGAATCACGATAAAAAGGAGGATACCGATGCAGCCCGCTGCAAGTACCGGCCCCTGCGGCGCATGTGCGAGGTACGAGAGCATGAGCACGATTGAGAGCGCGAGTGCCAACTCTATCGCCTCTATTCTCCCCCAGCGCGCGAGCCGACTCTCAATCATTGCAAGCCAGTGCACCTTCTTGCCGACATCAAAGAAGTATTTGAGCGAGACCATGAGGAGAAACGCACCGCCGAAGGCGCCGATGAGCGGCGTTGCTTCAGCAAGGAGTCGCCCGTACTCTTCCGGATTTTCAAGCGCGAGAATCGCGGCGGTTATGGGCGAGACGAGAGCCGCGATGCTTACAATAATTGCCGGGAGAATAAGCCGTGTGCCGAAGACCGCAAACAGTATACCCCAGGTCAAGAAACGGCGTTGCCACTTCTCGCTCATTTGTGCGAGCACTTTCGCGTTAACGACTGCGTTGTCAAAGGAGAGCGTAACTTCGAGTACTGAGAGCAGACACGCAAGCAGAAATGCCGCCCACCCGCCCCATATGAAAATGGCCCCGAGTGCTACCACCGAAATTACGACTGGCGCGATAAAAAGTCTCATTGTGTATTACAGAAAACCGGTGCCCGGGAGAGGACTCGAACCTCCACGCCTTGCGGCACATCCACCTCAAGGATGCTTGGCTACCAATTACAACACCCGGGCATCCACCTATTCTACTGCACCCTCTTGATTTACAGGGGTGGAGGGTGCTACCTCCTCAACCACTTCTGCAGGAGCAGCTACCTGCAACTGCCGGCGCATCGCACGTTTGACGTCTCGAGCAGCCTTGCGGCGGATAAAGTAGAGCTTGGCGCGGCGCACTCGTGCGCGGCGCACCACTTCTATAGTGTCAACAAGCGGCGAGTACAGCGGGAAAATGCGCTCCACCCCAACTCCGCTAGCGACACGGCGTACCGTAAACGTGGAGCCAGCCTCAGTGCCGTGTTTTACTGCCAAGACCGTGCCCTCAAAGGCCTGGCGGCGGGCACTTTTGGTAACCACCTCTTTTTTGTTTGCTGCCTTACCTTTTTTGAGCTCGACGATGTTTTGCCAGACACGCACGGTGTCTCCGGCACGCAGCGAGAGAGCTTGACGCGCCTTCATATCAACCGGTGAGACTTTAACTGCTGACTGCATTGCCGACACACTTTAACACACGAGATTCAACCCCGCAAACGCGCCTCTGCTGCAATAAAATCAGCAGGAAGCGGCGCCTCAAAGGTCATCTCGCGGCCCTGTGGATGCGTGAAGGTAAGGGAGAGCGCATGGAGAGCCAGCCGCTCAAATCCAAGGAGTTTCGGCCTCCCCGGCGCGTATAAGGGGTCGCAGATAATCGGGTGCTGTATCGCCGAGAAGTGCACGCGGATCTGGTGCGTGCGGCCGGTTTTTGGAAACACTTCTACGTACGCAGCGTCGGAGCCATTTTGGATGACCCGGTAGGTCGTGAGCGCGTCGCGGGTTGCGCCATGCGGCAGGTGTGCCGAGCGCGGGCCCTTGCCGCCGCGCGCAGAGCCGATGGGCTTGTCGATGACCCCGCGCTCGGCCTTGAGTGCGCCGTATACAAACGCGCGATACGTCTTTTTTATCTCTCTGTTTTGAAACTGGCTTTTTAAAAACTCGAACGCTTTTTCTGTCCGAGCCACCACTAAGACCCCGCTCGTCTCGCGGTCGATGCGATGCACGAGATGAAAGCCGGGATACTTTTTCTCAAGCCACTCGGTTAATGCCGGATAGTCATGCGTTTTGTCGGGATGCACGATAACGCCCGCAGGCTTGTTAATCACAAGCAAGTCATCGTCTACGTAAAGAATCTCTGGGTCCATTGTGTGGGCGATACAGGACTCGAACCTGTGACCTTCCCCGTGTAAAGGGGTTGCTCTACCAACTGAGCTAATCGCCCATCTTTCTCTGTGGTCACGAATAATTGCTCGCCGACGCTCACAATTTTCGCGACCCCGGCTCGCGGTTTTGCCATTGCAAAACATCGCTGCGCCTGGCTTACGTGTTGAAAAAACAAAGCAGTTTGTTTTTTCAACCGTGTGCCCCTGCGAGGAATCGAACCTCGAACAGCGGCTTAGAAGTCCGCGGTTATATCCATTTAACTACAGGGGCTCCCCCGACCCACACAACGGCATAATAAATGAAAAATGCCAATAGCGCGAGGGCTACCCTTGGGTCTTTTCCCACTCTTTAAGCGTTGAGCGGAAAAGGAGAAACCCGAGCGGGATAAGGATGGCCCCAGCAGCAAGCGCTGCCGGCAGTACCCACCACAGCCCCAGGGTGAGCGCAGATCCGAGGCCCGCGAGCGCCATCGTGGGTATAAGCCCAATCGGCACATAGATAAGGAAAAATGGGATGAAGCTGATGCGGGTTAGTCCTGCACCGTAGGCAACAACTTCAGGCGCAGGCATAAAGCACACTCGTGCTACAAGAAAACCCTTAACCGTACCCATCATCTTAAGCGCGCGGGCAAGAAACTTCTGGTCGTCGCCAAGAAACTTCTCGACCAGGTGTCGCCCGAAGATACGACTTAGGTAAAATGCGATAATCCCGCCAAGCGCGTCGCCAATCACAAGAAGACCTACTCCTTTCCAAAACCCGAAGAGTGCTCCTGCAAGCGGATAGAGCGGCGACCCGCCAAGAGGCGCGATGACAACGGTTGATGCTTTGGCGAGTATCAGGGCGAGCGGAGCCCAGAAGCCCGCGCGCTTAATGGTTTCCTGAACCTCGGTAAGGCCGAAGTAGCGCAACAGAACATAAATACCTCCCAAGATAACCGTAAGGCTAACTAAGCTTGTGAGAAGTTGTTTTTTTGATACGCCGGTTTCCATACTTTAATGTACGCGCGCGCCCGGAGCGCCGTTACTTTCAAAAAGTGCGAAAGGAGTCTCGCCATCGCCTCCGGTTGCCATAATCATCGCCTGACTCTCTAAGCCCATCATCATCCTAGGCATCAAGTTCGTCACAAACGGACACTTTTTGCCGACAAGTTCCTCGGGGTTTGGGAAATACGCCGCAATGCCAGAGAGCACTTGTCTCTCTTCACTTCCAAAATTAACCTTGAGCTTCAAGAGCTTGTCGCTCCCCTCTATCTTTTCGGCACTTTTAATTTCGCCGATCCGGATCTCTACTTTTTTAAAGTCGTCGATACTAATTGGTTCCATGTTGGCCCATTTTGTCTAAATATCCTTGTAAAATCAACGCGGCAGCAGAAGCGTCGAGGTCTTCCTGCTTTGCCCCCTCTCCTCTTTTATCAAGGCCTTGCCGCAGCGCCTGCGCGCTGGTCATGAACTCCGGCTCGTACTCAACCGTGAGAGAAGTGAATTCTGCCAAATCTTTCTTAAACTGCTCTATATCCTCCATCACAGGGTTTGGCTGGTCTTTAAAGTTGCGCGACTCGCCTATCACGATTTTTTCTATGCGGTTGTCCTTGGCAAGCTGCGCGACCTCAGAAAGCGCCTGTGGCCCCGCCACAACGGTTGCGAGCGGGAACGCAATCGTCCCTGTTTCGTCCGACTGCGCAACGCCAATGCGCTTCGTACCGTAGTCGATGCCCAAATACTTCATGTAGGTTCAGCATAGCGAACAATCACGAAAAAGTGTATCTTTTGGTGAATGGAGGGGTGCGTGAGCGGTTGAAACGAGCAGTCTTGAAAACTGCCAGGTCGCAAGGCCTCGTGGGTTCGAATCCCACCCCCTCCGCCAGACTGATACAATACCATTGTGATAGACACTATAGACTTAGTACACGCAGCTATTATCACTTTAGTAGCGTTTTTGTTTTACACATTCCTAAAAAAGAAATCTTTTCTTACTGTATTGGAGTATTTCACGTTTGGCATTGCAGGAGCTTTTGTCGGTCTTTTATTTGCAATAGGACTTGCGGATGCACCCTACTGGTGTTCCTATACCATTTGCGCGTGGTGGGGCACACTTTCTTCTATCACAGGAACATTAATCCCCGTTGGAGTTGGAACAATAGGCGCATTGGCATATACTCACTATAGGCAAAAACGCGCAAGCTTAAATAGTGTCTAATAATCAAACTCGCCGCCTGAGAAGATGCGCTTGCCTTGCGGAAAGGCATCGATGCGCAACAAATCTGTTTCTTCAATCGTGAAGTCGAGCGACTCGAAATTCTCTTTGATGCGCTCTGGGGTTTTGCTCCGCGGAATCGCCACCATACCGCGCGAGACAATCCAGTTAAGGATTATCTGCGGTGCTGTCGCGCCGTACTTGTTTGCAAGCTCGACAAGCAGCGGCAGTTCCAGGTCTGCACCGCGCCCAAGGGGCGCATACGCGGTAATAATGATCCCGTGCTCGGCACAAAACTCGCGCAAATCTTTTTGATTGAAAGCCGGATGTGTCTCTACTTGGTTAACACTCACCTCAACTCCGGTTTGAAACGTGTCTTCGAGATGGTGCCTGGTAAAGTTGGAGACGCCAATAGCACGAATCTTCCCCGCATCTTTCAGCTCCTGCATGGCCTTGAGTGTCTCTCCCACTGGCACCGCGCGGTTGGGCCAGTGAATTAAGAGTAGGTCGATGTAGTCGGTATTGAGTTCCTCTAAATAACGCTTGGTTGCACTCAGCACATCTTTATACGCATGGTCATCGCCATCGATTTTTGTCGTCAAGAAAATCTCCTCGCGCGGCACGCCGGAACTTTTTATCCCTGCGGCAACCGCTTCGTGGTTGCCGTAGCTGTCGGCGGTGTCGAGGAGCCGATAGCCGACCTCAAGCGCGTGTCTAACCGCTTCTGCGCCAACGTTGCCCGTGAGCCTTGAGGTGCCGAAGCCCATGACCGGCATGGCAACGCCGGCCTTAAGCGCAAAAGTCTTCGTCATACGCAAAAGTATATCAAAGAGGTGGTGTTATACTAAAAGCTATATGCCGGCAGAGGCTGAGATCTCATGGGTGGTGCGGCGCGCGCATCACGAGCGCAGTAACGACTGGTACTGGGGCCTGGGAGCCTTGGCGCTTGCAGGAGCACTTGCCTCTATTTTTTTCAGCAACATACTGCTTGCAATCATTATTATAATGAGTGCGGTGTCAGTCGGCGTCTTGGCATCACGCGAGCCGCGAGAGCACTCAGTCAAGCTCGACCGCCGCGGCATGGTGATAGACGGCACGCGCTACCCCTTTGCTTCCATACACTCATTTTGGGTCGAGCATGAGACAAGCTCGCCGCGGCTTTTTCTCAGCATGAACGGCATTGTCACCTCGCACTTCTCTTTTGAGCTTGAAGACGAAGCACAAGGCAGCCGTGTGCGCGAGTTCCTCAAGCAGTTCGCGCTGGAAGAAGAGCAGGGTCCGCACATAGGCGAGCATCTCGCGGAAATTTTCAAACTTTAGTTTTTTGTGCTTCCGGCAGGAATCGAACCTGCATCACCTCCTTCGGAGGGAGATATTCTATCCATTGAACTACGGAAGCTAATGCTTCACTTATAACACTTTTACGTACGTTTGTGCTCCCGCGAGGAATCGAACCTCGATCACGAACTCCGCAAGCTCGCATTCTATCCGTTGAACTACGGGAGCGTAGAAAGATTATACCTTGAGCGCCTTCGACACCTTCGCTTTGCGGCGGGCAGCGGTATTTTTAGTCATGAGTCCGCGTTTTGCGGCTTTGTCTATAGCCTTGTACGCGGCTGCGAGCGCAGCCTTGTCGCCTTTCTTCGCCATGCGCACTGTCTTAAGCGCCCCCCGAAGCGCATCTCTGCGCACGTCGTTGAGGACCTTCCGGCGGAGGCTTTGACGGTGAGCTTTCTTGGCGGACTTCGTTATTGCCATGCGCGAGATAGTAACGCAAAAATGCACGGAGCGCAACGCCTACCTACCGCCAGGCAGGTGGCGTCTTTGCCCCGCTCCCTCTATGATTAGCAGCATGATAGGAAGGCTCGAGGGGGCGTGCGCAGGAACAACGCCGGAAGGCTCCGCGATTATCGACGTCGGGGGCGTGGGTTACGCGGTGCATGTGACCGCACCGACCTTGGCGCGCCTTATCGACGGCAAAGCAGGCCGGGCTTCTCTCTTCATACATACTGCCGTTAGAGAAGACGCAATAGATCTCTATGGGTTCGAGACCGGCGAGGAGCTTATGTTTTTTAAACAGCTGACCAGCGTCTCGGGCATCGGTCCAAAGTCGGCACTTGGGATACTTAACCTCAACGAGGTTTCGCACCTAAAGCGCACCATCATGCAGGGCGATGCAACTGCTCTTATGCGTGTACACGGCATCGGCAAAAAGAGCGCGGAGCGTATAGTGGTTGAGCTCCGCGACAAAGTGGCGGGCGGGCGCGGTGCCATGGGCGGCGCGCAGGGAGTAGACGTCGAGGTGGTTGATGCGCTTTTGGCGCTTGGCTACCGAGCAGAGGAGGCCCGGGCCGCACTTAAAGAAATAGGCCAGGACGATGCGGGTGTCTCCGAGCGCGTTGCCGCAGTGCTGAAGTATCTGGGCTCAGAGCGGTCGCGCTAACGTATGAAAGAGCTGGTCAAAAAATTCATCCCGCAGAACATTCTCGACCTCTACCACCGCGCATGGGCGCAGATAGGCGCTCTTGTCTACCTCTACCCTTCCCGTCAGCTCTTTGTTGTTGGCGTCACCGGCACCAAGGGCAAGTCAACTACCGTAGAGCTTATCCGCTCGATGTTTGAGGAGGCGGGGTTTAAAGTGGCGGCAGCAAGCACCATCCGCTTTACCATCGGCGGCGAGAGCGAGCGCAACCTCTTTAAGATGACTATGCCGGGGCGCTTCTACCTCCAGCAGTTTTTGCGTAAGGCGGTCAGGGCAGAGTGTACGCACGCAGTTGTGGAGATGACCTCGGAGGGCGCGCGGCAGTTCCGGCACCACGGGATTGAGCTTGATGCTCTAGTATTTACCAACCTCCAGCCCGAGCACTTGGAGAGCCATGGCGGCATGGAGGCCTATGCCGCGGCCAAGTTCTCTCTTGCAAAACACTTGGAAGAGTCTGCGAAACGCCCGCGCTACATAGTTGCCAACACAGACGACCCGTACGGCAAAAAGTTTTTAGAGGTGGGCGTCGAGCACAAGGTGCCCTTCTCTCTTAAAGACGCGGAGCCCTACAACACCGACGACAAGAGCGTGCGGTTTGTATTTAAAGGGAATGAACTGTTTACCGTGCCCTTGCCGGGCGTCTTTAACATCAAAAATATGCTAGCGGCACTTGCGCTCGGCGAGGCGGTCGGACTGAAGCTCGCCGTGATGAAGCGCGCGCTTGAGCACCACGGGCCCATTGAAGGCCGCGCCGAGCGCGTGGAGAAGGGTCAGCCGTTTACGGTCGTCGTCGACTACGCGCACACGCCGGACTCGCTTCAAAGCCTCTATCACGCATACCGCAGCAAGCGCATCATCGGAGTTTTGGGCTCAACCGGCGGCGGCCGCGACAAATGGAAGCGCCCGCTCATGGGAAAAATTGCCGACGAACACTGCGAGACGGCCTTTTTGACAAACGAAGACCCGTACGACGAAGACCCGCAGGCGATTATTGCCGACCTCTCGCGGGGCTTTATCAAGAAAAAACCGCACGTCATACTCGACCGCCGTGCAGCCATCCGCGAAGCCTTGCGCGAAGCAAAGCCGGGCGACGCAGTGTTGATAACCGGCAAGGGCACCGACCCCTACATCATGGGCCCGCAAGGGAGCAAGGAAGAGTGGAGCGATAAAAAGGTTGCTGAGGAAGAGCTGGCAAAGTTGGGCTACGAGCTTGCGAGTAAATGATAGTATTAACATATGCCTCCTAAGAAAGAAGAAGGTAGTCCGTACGAGATACTGTGGTTTGTCCTCGGAGGGCTGGCTGTTTTGATAGCGCTTTGGTGGGTGCAGGGCGGGCCGGAAAAAGCAGACCTGCGTGGCATATTCCTCGCCCCGCCGCCGCCCATAGGCTCCGGCGACGCATACGGCCCGCAGATAGGAACTACTACTAACGAATTTAACTACTAACCTATGCTTAATCCATTTCCAGATTTGCTCGTACTCGGCTTTTTTGCCCCCACTATCGTGCGGGTGACTGTTGGCACTCTTTTTATCTACGCCGGCTACATACACTGGCAAAAGCGTGAAAGTATTGGCAACATTATCTTCCCCATTATCGGCAAGGGCGATTGGATTGCGTGGGGCTCAATCCTCTTCCACACTGCAGTAGGTGTTATGCTTGTTTTCGGCTACTACACGCAGATTGCAGCGCTCTTGGGCGGCATCGGCGCGTTTAAAGGGCTCTGGTTTGCACACCGCTACCGCGAGGTCTTCGTGTATACGCGCTCAACGTACATTCTCCTTGCGGCAATCTGCGCATCACTTCTGCTCTCAGGCGCTGGTGCGTTTGCATTTGATTTACCTTTGTAGTTGAGTGAGCGAGTGATACTCGTTTTACACAACATACGGAGCGTGTATAACGTTGGTTCTATCTTTAGAACCGCGGATGCGGCTGGTGTAGAAAAGGTCTATCTCTGCGGCTACACGCCTGCACCACTCGACCGCTTTGGTGCGCCGCGAAAAGATTTGGCCAAGGTTGCTTTGGGCGCAGAAAAAACGATTCCCTGGGTGCAGGTAAAAACGCTTGCATCTGCAATTAAGCAGCTTAAAAAAGAAAACTATTTAGTTGCAGCAGTGGAACAAGATAAAAACTCGACTCCCTTGTTTAGCTATAAACCACCAAAGAAACTTGCACTTGTCTTAGGTAACGAAGTGCGTGGGCTCTCTAAAAGCTCCCTCAAACTCTGCGATGTAGTTTTAGAAATCCCCATGCGAGGGCATAAAGAGTCGCTCAATGTATCGGTCGCCGCCGGGATTGCAATGTTTGCGTTGAACGCATAAGAAAAAACCGCCCTTGCGAGCGGTTTTTTCTTAACGTAACCGGCGTGTATTACGCGCGGGTTACATTGACTGCACTCAACCCCTTTTCGCCCTCCTGAACCTCGAAGGAGACTGCGTCACCTTGCTTAAGTTCGTCGAAGGTAACGCCATTGAGGTCTTTGGAGTGGAAGAAGAGATCCTTCGCCTCGCCTTCGCGAGAGATGAATCCGAATCCCCTATCCGTAAGAGTCTTTATTGTTCCTGTCATACTTCTTTTAGTTGTGTCTTTGTTGAGAAACCGACCCCCTTGCTTTATCTCTATAGACCCTCCTAGCATAACACACAATACCCTGGTTGGATACGGGCTTAGTTATCCTTAGTGGAGTGCCTGTTTGGTTGACACACCGTAAATAAAATTACAGAATCCCCCTGTTCCTCAAGATCGAAAGGGTTCCTAGGATGCAGAGAGCGGTCAGAGACTTGGGTGTGGTTGTTTTTCCACTCCTCGGTATCATAGCGGCCTGCCCGCTCATGATCAGCGCGGGGGTCCAACTGAAGGTTGTGGACGCATTCTCGACCATCGGCACGGCAACGGTTCTCGGCGTCGGCTTCGCTGTCGCCCTGGGGCGACTCCGCCGCCTATGGCCCGACCAGACGTGGAATGAGCGCTTCAAGAACATCTTCAGCTGACCGCATTGCGGTGGCACGATCCCGGGGCCGTCCGAAAGGGCGGCCTCTTTTCTTGCGCAGAAAACGCTTTAAGAATTAGGCATATTTTGTTATAGTGCTGTCAACCGCCCATAGCTCAGTCGGTAGAGCGGCTCCCTTTTAAGGAGAAGGTCCCAGGTTCGAATCCTGGTGGGCGGACAAGTACAAAAGAACTTTGTGGGACAAAGTTTTTTGACTTGTCCGAGCCGCAGGCGCGACGGCGCCGAGGCGGGCTCGCGCAAAAACTCAGCAGAGTTTTATGCGTGAGGACAAATTTTACTTATTCCGCTAGAGTTTTATAAAGAAAATCCGCCCGGCACAGGTCGTGTCGAGCGGATAGCGGTTCAGGAAATTGCTGAGCTTGGTTCTTCTGGAGGGTCCTCGAACTCGATGTATTCGCATTGGTTGTCCCACCACTCCTCCAACAGCTCCTTCAGGAATCCTGCAAGCTGGTAGAAGAAATAGCAGACGACAATAGCCGCAATCGCTGCTACTGGATACATTCCATAGGTCAGTGCGTACGAAGTTGCCGTCCGCAGCGGACCAATGTACCAACTCCACCCGCCCCACAGAACAGCTACCGCCCAAAACGGAACTAGAAAAATGGGGGGCCAAATTCTTTTCTTGCCGAGACGCAAGTCCGGAAAGTAGCCGAACTTATCGGGCCAGTTGTTCCACGGCATCCAGATACCGAATCCGCAGAGAATTGTCACCGCGTTACCGAACATGGCGCCGATACCAACGAACACAACAAGAAGTAGCGCCCCGAGAATCGTTGGAGCGGTCATGAAGATGATTCTTGGCCAGTAATGACAGGTGTAGGTATTTCGAGGCTTCGGAATCTGAGAGAAAATATAGGTCAGATTCCACAGCCAATAATGCCATGTGTCTGTGCGAATGCGCTTGGTCATTGCCATCTCCCTGCGCAGGTTAAAAAGAGCGATTACTCCTCCGCCAGTAAATACAGAAAGCTTTGTTGTGTCAATTAGAGCTTCAAAGCAAACCGCTCAAGTAACAATTCCAAATCTCCGGCGCCGCGGTGGGAGTCGTGGTACATAAAGGTGAGTTCGCGGCTAAGCGCTAGGTCTTTCATAGCCCTCGCCTTCCAGGCCATGAGGCCTGCAACCGCCTCGGCCTTTTCCCCCGCCCTAAACGCCTGCATGAGGCCGAGCCAAAGCCGCTTTTTGTCGTGCGCGCCAAGTGCTGAGGCAACGCCATACTGGTCAAACTTCCACTCTTTCTTCTCTACCTTTACTGTTTCTATCTTTGCGCCCGCTTTAGTTAAGGCGTCGGTCTCTTTTTTTAAGAGCTTCTCTTCTTCAAAGATAAACGTGTGGGGAGATTCTTTTAACTCCGGCACAAGCTCTATAAACTCTGCCGACTGGTCGCCCGTAAACACGCCAGCAAAGGTGTAGGTCTCTGCGCCAAAGAGTGCCTGCGTGGTCGCCAGGCTAAGGAGCTCCATCGGCGAGATGGTTATCGGCGGCACACTAACCCTTCCTACGATTACGCGGATCATATTTTTATTCTTTCCATCTCGCCCCAGTTCTTCCCTGCCTTGCCTTCAGCAATAATCGGGATGTTGTTGCGGTCTTTTGCAGGCACAATGTGTTCCATAATGTCTTTAATCTTCGGGGCAAGCACACCCACTTTCTTGTCCTCGATCTCAAACACCAACTCGTCGTGTACTTGCAGAAGCAGGTGTGCGCCGTTTTCATGGCCTTCTTTCTTTAAGAGCTCGTCGATTTTAACCATCGCAAGCTTGATGATGTCGGCCTGGGTGCCCTGCATGGGCGCGTTTATAGCCATGCGCTCCGCGGCCGCGCGCACATAGGGTATCGGTGATTTAATGCCATCGAAGTACCTGCGGCGCCCGAAGTAGGTCTCCGTATACCCCTGCCGCGCAGCCTCTGCCTTTACCTCGTCTATGTAAGCGGCGAGGCGCGGAAAGGCTTCGAAGTATTGATTGTAAAACTCCTGCGCCTCGGCTCGGCCCGTGCTCAAGGACTGCTGGAGCGCCGTCACCCCCATGCCGTAGAGGATGCCGAAGTTGATGACCTTGGCGACCCGGCGCTGGTCATACGTAACTTCGTTCGCTTTTACATGGAACACTCTCGAGGCAACTTCTGTGTGCACGTCGCGGCCGTCTTTAAATATCTGGGTGAGGCCCGGGTCACCAGAGAGCCACGCCGCAATGCGCAATTCAATCTGGCTGTAGTCGAAGGCCACCATCGTGGTGCCTTTGTCCGCCACAAATGCGTTGCGGATGGCGCGCCCTAGGTCGGTTTTAATCGGGATGTTCTGCAACCCCGGGTTTTGGGTCGCCAGCCTGCCTGTTGCAGCGCCGATTTGTATAAAGGTCGTATGCACGCGGCTTTGGTTGTCAACCAAGGTCGGCAGGTTGTCGATGTAGGTGCCGAGCAGCTTGGAGAGTTCGCGGTACGCAAGAATATCTTCGACGATCGGGTGGAGGTCTTTCATCTTCTCGAGCTCGCTCTCGCGGGTTGAGCGCGCGCCGGTCGGCGTCTTTTTTTGCCTTGCAGGCTTCAATCCCAGCTTGTCGTAGAGCACATCGCCCAGCTGCTTTGGTGAGCTGATGTTAAAGGGCCCGCCCGCATGCTTATAAATACGCGCGGCAATTTTCTCCAGCTCTTTGGTGTACTCTTTAGAAAGTTTTTTAAGAAAGTCAGTGTCGATTTTCACCCCCCGCTTCTCCATCGCACGCAAGACAGGACTTAGCGGCAGCTCAATCTGCTCGTAGACAAACGTGAGCTCTTTTTCTTTTATTTCTGCAAGAATATTCTTTTTTGCCTCTTCAAAATTGCGACTATTACCCATGCGATAAATGTCTTCGAGCTCGGGCTTTGCAATGTTGGAGTCTAAGACCGAGACGGCGAGCAGTATCTTTTGAAGTTCGTCTTCAGGAATATTTTCTGCAGGCTCACCAAGCGAAGCAAATAGTTCTCCTGCAGGAGTGCCGTTTATCCCTGCCTTGCCGGCAGGCAGGTCTCCGGAGCGTGCGTCTTTTGCGAAGCCACTAACCCCAAACACCTGCCGCACGCGTGGTGCCAGTGAGCGAAACTCGAAGTTTGCAAGCATGTCGAGCGCGCGCTGCGGGTCAGACCCCTCCTTCCACGTGTGCTCCGGCATTTTAAAATCTATTGGTGCATTACGATGGATGGTGCCCAAGACTTTGCTGAATTCCGCCGCCTCCTTCCCCGCCTGGATTTTCTCCAGCGTTTTGCCCTTAACGCCCGCTTTCTCAAACCACTCCGGGTGCTTTTTGAGAGTTTTATAAATTTCTTCGACAGAGCCGAACTCTTTTATGAGTGTCGTCGCGGTTTTGTCGCCAATCCCCACGATGCCGGGGATATTGTCCGACGGGTCGCCGCGCAAACCTTTGTAGTCCGGCAGGAGCTCCGGCCCAAATCCGTAGCGCTCTTTAACTAGTGTCTCGTCGTAGATCACGGTGTCGGTGAGTCCTTTGCGCAAGGTGTAGACACGCACCTTGTCGCCATCCACCAGCTGGAGCGTGTCCATGTCGCCGGAGGCAATCACAACTTCAAGGTCGCGCTTGTGTTTTACCTTCTCGACAATCGTGCCGATAACATCGTCGGCCTCAAATCCTGCCTTTTCATACAGCGGTATGCCGAAGGCCGCAAGCACATCGCGCGCGCGGTCTATCTGCATCGCGAGTGCGTCTTCGGTCTTAGCGCGTTTGGCTTTGTAGCCATCAAATGCCGCATGGCGGTGCGTGCCGCCGGGGAGGTCGTACGCCGCCACGATGTAGTCGGGCCCAAGCTCGACGATGAGTTTGACCAACATGGAGATGAGCCCGTAGAGCGCACCGGTAGGCTCGCCCTTGCTCGAGGAGAGTTCCGGCAGCGCGTGGTAGGCGCGGTGCAGTATTGCGTGCGTGTCGAGCAAGACTAGTCGTTTTTTATCCTGTTTTTTCATGTCACCTCAATATACCTTTCTGCTTCACCCGCGTCTTTAGATGAAAAATTAAGTACCAGGTCGGGCGTGGGGAGCGCCCCTTCTACGCGTTCCGGCCACTCAATGCACACAAGATTATGTGGATCGTTTAGAAACGTCTCCGGCTTTAGTGCCTCAAACTCTTCAGCTTTCTCTAGCCGGTACGCATCAATGTGCACGAGCTTTTTGTAAGGCGACACCTTGGAGAGCCCCGGTTTTAAGGTGTCGCCTTGAGAAATCAGGTACGATTTCATCAAAACATACGTTGGGCTTTGCACTGTGTCTTCCACCCCAAGTTCCTTTGCCAGCGCCTGCACAAAGGTCGTTTTCCCCGCCCCAAGCTCGCCGATGAGCGCGAGTATAATTGCACGCTCATTTCCCTCCGGAAGTTGGGCTAACACTTCCTTCGCCAAGCTCTGAAGTTCGCCGAGGGCCACCTTCACCATGCCTGTATAATACACGTATGGTGGTCTTTAACGACACGGAGGAGCAGAAGCGTATCGAGTTCCTGCGTAAGCGTGAGGCGGAGGAGCTTGCGCAGATACTTTCGCAGAAATACGGCGTTGAGTATGTGGATCTTTCGCTGGTTGCCGTTAATACCGACGCCCTGCGACTCCTTACCGAAAAAGAGGCCAAAGACGCCGAGGTGGCGGTGTTTGGCCGCGTCGGCAAGCGCGTCTCGGTTGCCGCCCGCTCGCCGGAGAACCCCAAGGTCAAAGGCCTCGTGGCAAAACTTCAGGAGCTCGGCTACCAGGTAACGATGTTTATTACCTCGCAGGAGAGCTTGAAGCGCGCATTTACCCGCTACGCCGATCTTTCCTACGCAACCGAAACTAAAGCCGGTGTATTCGAACTTTCGAACGAAGAGTTGGAACAGCTTTTAACCAAAGTTACTTCGCTGCAGGATATTTCGAAATTGATCGACGAGGCCATAACGCTCAAACACACCTACCGTGTCACCCGCATACTCGAAGTAATTCTCGCGGGCGGGCTCTCAACCGGAGCCTCTGACATCCACTTCGAGCCTGAGGAAGCTGCGGTGCGCCTGCGCTACCGGCTCGACGGAGTGCTCTTAGACGTCCTTACCTTCGATCACGAGACGTACCGCCTCGCGCTCTCGCGCCTCAAACTCCTCTCAGGGCTCAAACTCAACATCACCGACGAGGCGCAGGACGGCCGCTTTTCTATAAAAATCAAAGGGAGCGAGATTGAGCTGCGCACAAGTATACTCCCCGGCAATTACGCAGAGACCTTGGTACTTCGTATTTTGAACCCTGCTTCAATCGGCGTGCAGCTCGAGGAGCTGGGACTCGAAGAAGATTTAAGACTGCGGATTGAAAAAGAGATTTTGAAGCCAAACGGCATGATTTTAACCACCGGTCCCACCGGGAGTGGCAAAACAACGACGCTCTACGCTTTTTTGCGCAAGGTAAACAGCCCGCAGACCAAAATTATTACTATTGAAGACCCTATTGAGTACCACCTTAAGGGCCTCGTACAAACCCAGGTAGACAAAAAGACCTACACCTTTGCCGCGGGGCTGCGTTCGGCGCTGCGCCAAGACCCAGACATCATCATGATCGGCGAGATTCGCGACGGCGAGGTTGCCACAACCGCGGTTAATGCCGCACTTACCGGCCACCTGGTGTTCTCCACGCTCCACACCAACAACGCCGCAGGCTCCTTCCCGCGTTTGATCGACCTCGGCGTCGACGAAAAAGTGTTGTCTTCGTCAGTCAACGTGGCGATGGCACAACGCTTGGTGCGCAAGCTTTGCAACGCGTGCAAAAAGCAGCGCGCTGCAAGCACTGAAGAAAAAACATTGATCGATAAAATACTTGCGGGGGTCGTCAACCGCGCGCTTATCCCACAAGACACAAGCATGGTCTACGGGGCTACAGAAGGCGGTACCTGCCCGGAGTGCCACGGCCGCGGCTACAAGGGCAGAATCGGTATATTTGAAGCCATATTTATGGACGGCGCTATAGAAACAATACTCCGAGAGAAGCCCTCGGAGCGCGAAATTGCCGAAGCCGCAAAGCCTCAAGGAATCCCCACCATGCCGCAAGACGGAATACTAAAAGTGTTGCGCGGCGTAACTTCGCTCGAGGAACTTAAGCGCGTGGTCGACCTTGATACCGGACGTTAGTCAATCTTGGCAGTAAAAAAATAGAGAGTAGAGTGGAGAGAGGTTCGTACACAGATACCTCTAAGCAACACAACATTTCAATCCTTGAAAAGCAGAGCCAATGCTGAGGATAGTCCCCGCGGCCGCGCGTAAAGCGAGGTGCCGGAGCGTCCTTGTTTTGGATCCAACGCATTGCTTAGAGATGTCTATGCCCGAACAGAAAAGAAAAAACTCCCTCACGAGGAAGTTCAGCTACAATTAGCGTAGCACGCCCCTAATCGTATGTCAAGCGACACCTTTTTGGACACGACGCTCCGCCCCGCCTCCTGGGACGAGTACATCGGGCAGGATAGTGTTAAAAACAACTTGCATATTTTAATCAGCGCCGCCAAGGAGCGCGATAATCCGCCGGAGCATGTGCTGTTTTACGGCCCGCCGGGTTTAGGAAAGACAACGCTCGCCCACTTGATAGCCCGCGAACTCGGTGGAAGCTTGAGATCGACCTCGGGGCCCGCCATAGAACGTGTCGGCGACCTCGCCGCACTCTTAACCAACCTCGCCCAAGGCGACATTTTGTTTATCGACGAGATCCACCGCCTGCCGCGATCAATCGAAGAGGTGCTCTACCCGGCGATGGAGAGCGGAATGCTCAACATCATCATCGGCAAAGGCCCCTCAGCCCGCACGCTCGAGTTGCCGCTCGCACCCTTTACCCTGATTGCGGCAACAACTCGCGTTGCCGATCTCTCGGCGCCCTTGCGCAGCCGCTTCTCCGGCGGCGTGTTCCGCCTCGAGTTTTACAGCGAAGACGATATCGCAAAGATTGTGCGCCGCTCGGCAAAAATCCTCGATGTAAAAATCGACGAGGGGGGCGTCAAGGAAATTGCCAAGCGCAGCCGCGCAACGCCGCGTACTGCCAACTATCTCCTTAAACGCGCACGCGACTACGCGCAGCTTAAGCGCGCCCCTCTCTCTGCTAAAACAGTTGCTGAGGCACTGGGCCTGCTTGAGGTGGATGCGCTGGGTTTGACCCCGCTTGACCGTAAGCTTCTTGTGGCACTTATTGACCGCTTTCAGGGCGGCCCCACCGGCGTTGGCGCTCTTGCCGCCGCACTTGCCGAAGAGCCGAACACGCTCTCCGAGGTACACGAACCGTTTCTCCTGCAGCTGGGCCTTATTGAGCGCACCCCGCGCGGCCGCGTTGCAACCGCGCTCGCATACGAGCACCTGGGCCGCTCTGTGCCTCTTGGTTTGAACCAAAAGCTTTTGTAGGGTAAAACTTTCTTTATGGCAGGACACAGTAAGTGGGCAAAACTTAAACACACCAAAGGCAAGACCGACGCGCAAAAGAGCAAGCTCTTTTCTAAACTGGTTCGCTTTATCTCTATAGAAGCCAAAAAGTCTAAGGGTGACCGCTCGTCACCCGGCCTTCGCGCTGCAATGGACAAAGCGCGCGCGGCTAACATGCCAGCAGACAATATTGACCGCGCGATCGAAAAAGCTTCTACCTCCGGTGAGCTTGACCAGGTGGTGTATGAGGCCTACGGTCCCGGCGGTGTTGCGCTCGTTATAGAAGGCTACACCGATTCGCGCAACCGCACCGCACAGGAAATAAAACATCTCCTCTCACAGCATGGCGTGCATCTGGCGAACCCGGGCGCCGCAAGCTGGGCCTTTACCAAGGGCGAACAAGGACTCGAACCGCAGACGACTGTTGAAGTATCCGAAGAAGACGGTGCGAAACTTTCCGAGCTGGTTGATGCGCTTGAAGACCACGACGATGTCAGCGAAGTCTATACCAACGCGGCCTAACCGGGTCTTGGCGTTTGACCCGGGCTTTGAGCGGCTCGGCGTCGCGGTCGTGGAAAAATCGCGCACCAAAGAGGTTGTGCTCTACTCGGATTGTGTGCGCACTTCCGCCGCGCTCCCCTTCGCGGAGCGCCTGCGCATCTTGGGCGAAGCTGCTGAGGATTTAATGGCGCTCTGGGAGCCCGAGGCGGTAGCCCTCGAGCAAATATTTTTTGAGAAAAACGCCAAGACCGCAATCGGTGTTGCGAGCGTGCGCGGCGTCCTTGCGTACATCGCCGCTTCACATGCGCTTCCTGTGTATGAATACACGCCCCTTGAGGTCAAAGTGGCTATAACGGGCTTTGGCAGAAGCGACAAGGCGGCCGTGGCTACCATGGTTAAAAGACTGGTAAGTATCCCCCTTAAAAAACGTCTGGACGATGAGCT
>MEWW01000016.1:60546-67494 GCA_001775475.1 Candidatus Adlerbacteria bacterium RIFCSPHIGHO2_12_FULL_53_18
GGGCCCCTCGCGGCCTTATCCACAACGCCTATGCGGCGGGGGTGTTGCAAAGCGTTATAGGTTTGGTACAACACTTGGCATTGGGAACATAAGGCATTATTAGTTAGAGGTATTGCACCATGCAAGACGAGTTTACGTCCGATGAGTTTGCTCTTGACGAAGAGGTTGGGGACGAGGTAGAGGAGGAGAAGGACGAAGACGAGGAGGAGGACGAGGAGGAGGAAACGCTCTAAATAAAACCCCCGCGATATCGCGGGGGTTTTGCTATTTGACTACAATTTTAATAAACCGATGCTTCCCTATCTTAAGCGTCGTATTCATAAGCGGAGCATCGATAGCTGAGAGTTTTTTACCACCCACCACTTCAATTGCGCCTTGGTCAACAAGGCGGCGCATCTCACTCATGGAGAGCTGGAGCTGTTGTGCAATATCCCGCAATTTTTGGCCTTTCATGATCGTGATAGAAACCGCGTCATCCGGTTTCATAAATCCTGCTTCTGCTTTTTCTGCCGCCCCCTTGCCATGATAGAGCGCGACGATTTCTTTCGCGAGCCGCTGCTTGGCTTCTTTAGGATGGCTCTTGAGAATCTCAGCAACCTCTGCCATCGGCACATCAGTTAGCGTCTCAAAGTACGTGGGCACGAGTTCATCTTTGATTGACATAAGCTTGCCGTACATCTCTGTCGGGACGTCGTCGAGATACACCGCATTGTCGTAAGTTTTGCTCATCTTGCGGCCATCGGTGCCCTCAATGAGCTTGGTGGTGAGCACAAACTTTTCGCGTTTGCCGAAGGCTTTTTGCAGTTTACGACCTGCAAGCATATTAAATAACTGGTCGTTCCCTCCTATCTCACAATCGACATCCAGCATTACTGAGTCATACCCTTGCATGAGCGGGTACAGAAATTCGTTCGGACTAAGATCTTCTTCGCGTTTTATACGCTCTCTAAACATATCGCGCTCGAGCATTTGCTGAACCGTAAAATTGCTGGCCAACTTCATAATGTCCGCGAACTGCATTTTCTCGAGCCATTCGTGGTTATAGCGCAACTCTACTTTAGAGAAATCAAGAATTTTGGACGCCTGCGCCTTGTACGTTTTGAAATTCTTTTCTACTTGTTCGCGGTTCAGTGGCTCTCGGGCTGTATCTCTTCCGGTTGGGTCTCCCACCATTGCCGTAAAGCTTCCCACCAGAAAAATCACGTGGTGGCCGAGGTCTGCAAATGCCTTAAGCTTGCGTAGCGGTACAGAGTGTCCGAGGTGGAGTTTGGCCCCCGTTGGGTCTACCCCCAAATACACACGTAGTTGGTTGCCCGATCGCAGTTTCTGCACTGCCAACTCACGCGGTACCGCTTCCATCACCCCTCTCGTGAGGAGTTCATCAACCGCTCTTTCATCGGTATTGACCTTCGGTGCGCCGGAAAACCATCCCATATAGGCAACACTGTACCATGGCCTTGTCCATGGTAGAATCGTGTTTATGCAACAAAAAGTGCGGCGTGCAGGGCGGTTTATTCGCCGTCACTTGGGCGCGCTCATCATATGGGGAATCACGGCGGGTTTTTTGCTTGGCGGCGCGCTCATACTCTGGGCCGCAACACTCCAGATACCCGACCTCGCCTCACTCGAAGAGCGGCAAATAGAGCAGTCGGTCAAATTTTATGACCGCACGGGAACCGTGCTGCTCTACGACCTGCACAAAGAAGAGCAGCGCACCATTGTGCCGCTTGAGGAGATCTCCCCTCTCTTACAGCAGGCAGTCATTGCGGTTGAAGACGCGTACTTCTACCAGCACAGCGGCATTCGCCCCACCTCGATTGTGCGCGCGATACTCACGAACCTCCTCTCCGCCAACCCCCTCGGCGGGCAGGGCGGCTCCACCATCACCCAGCAAGTCGTGAAAGGCTCACTCCTCGTCAACGACAAGACGATTGCCCGCAAACTCAAGGAATGGATACTGGCGATAAAGCTTGAGCAGGTGTTGACCAAGGAGCAGATACTGGAGCTCTATCTCAATCAGGTGCCCTTTGGCGGCAGCCTCTACGGCGCTGAGGAAGCGGCTCAGACGTTTTTCGGCAAGAGCGCGCACGACGTAACGGCTTCCGAAGCGGCCTATCTTGCCGCGGTGCTGCCCGCACCCTCGCGCCTCTCACCCTACCGCCTGGGCGACAGTGGCAAGAACGACCAGCTTGAGATACGCCACACGCTCGTCTTGGACAAGATGCACGAGCACGGGTACCTCACCGAAGAAGAGCTCGACACCGCCAAAGGGGGTCTGGTTGAGTTTGTGCCGCCGCGCGAGTCGAGCATCGCCGCGCCGCACTTCGTGTTTTACGTACAGCAATATCTGGAAAACAAGTATGGCGCCGATGTGCTTGAGGAGAGCGGCTGGCGCGTTATCACGACCCTCGATGCCGAAATGCAGATAAAGGCCGAGGAGGTTGTGCAGCGCAAAGCGCTCGAAAACGAGGTTAACTTCAACGCTTCAAACGCCGCGCTCATCGCGCTCGATCCTACAAACGGCAACATCCTCTCGATGGTCGGCTCGCGCAACTACTTCGACACCGAAATCCCGGGCGCCTACAATGTCACCACCTCGCTTCCCGGCCGACAGCCTGGCTCGGCCTTCAAGCCGTTTGCCTACGCACAGGCTTTTGCCAAGGGGTACACGCCTGACACAATGCTCTTTGACTTGCGCACGCAATTTTCAACGACGTGTGACTCCGGCAACTTCAGCAGCGACTTTCCTTGCTACTCGCCGGTAAACTACGACAATATTTTTAGAGGTCCTATCACGATGCGGAACGCTCTGGCACAATCCATCAACATCCCCGCGGTAAAAACCATTTACCTCGCGGGGCTGACCGACACCTTGCGGCTTGCTAAAGCGATGGGGATTTCTACCTTGGGCGACCCGGGCCGCTACGGGCTCACACTGGTCCTCGGTGGTGGTGAAGTAACCTTGCTCGACATCTCGAGCGCCTACGGCGTGTTTGCAACAGACGGTATGCGAGTTCCTCCTATTGCGATTCTTAAAATCGAGAGCAATGACGGCACGGTTATTGAGGACAATACGGCAGTCCGTGGTACACAGGTTTTGGATCGCAGCGTCGCTCAAACGATAAACGACGTGCTCTCCGACACCGTCGCACGAGGCCCCCTAACGGGCGGGAGCGACATTTTTAACTTCCCCGGCCGCGACGTGGCGATTAAGACCGGTACGACTAACGACTACCGAGACGCCTGGACTATCGGCTACACGCCAAATCTGGTGGTGGGAACCTGGGCAGGCAATAACGACAATACCTCAATGGAAAAGAGGGTCTCCGGCTTTATTGTGGGACCCATATGGAGTGAGTTTATGAAGTATGCGGTCGCCCAGTTGCCAAACATGGCCTTCACCCGCACCGAAACCTCAACTACTGGTCTTAAACCAGTCCTGCGCGGCGTGTGGCAAGGGTCCAACACCCACATTGACAACAACCTTGAGTACGCAACGCAAGAGGTGCACAGCATCCTGCACTGGGTTGATAAGAACAACCCGACCGGACCCATACCTCAAAACCCCGGCAACGATCCGCAGTACGTGCTCTGGGAAGCGCCGGTCCGAGGGTGGGCGCTTATAAACAGATATGAGGACGGGGACGAAGTGACAGTCGGCAGCGCACAACAAATCTCTTCCGACCCCGAAGAGGAGGAGCCCGAGGAAGATGACTAGCGATTCATCGGCATCGCGAGATAGAAATATGATTCGTCGGCCGCGTCTTTTATAAGAATGGGTTTGCCAGGGCCGTTTGACTGTAGCCTCACACTCTCGCCCGAAATCGCCTGCAAACTGTCCGCAAGGTAGCGGCTGTTGAAGTTTATGGTAAACCCTTCACCCGATATGGTGGCGCGGAGCGTCGTAGTCTGCTCGCCGATATCCGGATTTCTCGAGGAGAGCAGTATCGACTTGTGCCCCGGATCTATCGTGAACGACACTTGGAGAAATTTGTCAGAGAAGACGCTCAGCGACTTCAGCGCTTGCTGCAAATCTTCGCGAAGCACGACCGCCTCCGTCGTAAACGACTTCGGGACAATCTGCTGGTAGTTCGGAAATGATCCGTCAATGAGGCGGCTGGTGTAGTAGACGCTGCCGGTGTGGGTCGAAATTTGGTGCTCGTTGTAGTACACCTCGATGTCGCCGCTGCCCTGCTCGATGATGCGTATAAGCTCAGTGGCGTTGCGCGCCGGGAGGAGGAGGTTCGGTACACTTGTGCCGGCGCGCAACGGAACCGTTTTTTCCGCAAGTCTAAAAGAGTCGGTGCCGGCAGTGATAAGCTTACCGCCCTCTGCAGACAACAAAACACTTTGGAGCTCGGGCTTGACCGCAGAGGTGGAGGCGCAGTGCGTGACGCTGCGCAGAGCTCGAACCAAGTCGGCTACTTTGAGCGTGAAGGAACTCGATGCCGACACCTTGGGCAGCACCGGGAAGTCGTCGTGAGGAATAGTTTTAAGCGACGCCGAAGCGCGCTCGGTTTCAAGTTTTAGCACTTCACCCTTGAGAGCGGCTGAAACAAGCTTGCCGCGGGCGTTTTGCAAAAAACCTACCAGGACCGCGGCCGGTACCGCCACCACTCCCCCCTCGGAAACCTTGGCGTCAACAACAACCTCTACCCCGCATTCGAGATTTGTTGCCCGCAAGATAAGGCGGCCCTTCTCCGCCACCATAAGCGCCGCCGCAAGAACCGGCAGGTTCGCCCTTCGCTCGACAAAACGAGCCGCGAGAGCGGATGCGGAGAGGATGTCATTGGTGGCGCATTCAAATTTCATATCCTCTTTTATTAGTATATTAATTACTTATTACTACTAGCGGTGTGGATTGGTGGATATGTCAGAAACTCTTTTTCCTGCAACGTACTTCGGGATTCGTATCTCAAGCACTACATGTGGAAAACTAGGGGTAACTAACGAATTATTTTTTTTCATATTTTTTATCCACGGAATACGTCCGGTTGTCCACTCTAATCCACATCATTTCAACATAAGCCTAATTTGGTGAATTTCCTGGCCGAGCATGCTGTTAGTGGTGAGGTCGTTTTTTATTTTGTCGCAGGAGTGTATCACGGTCGTGTGGTCGCGGCCGCCGAGCTTCTCTCCTATCGAAGGGAACGATACATGAAAGTCTTCTCGCAGGAGAAACATAATGACCTGCCGGGGCCGCACCACCTCTTTGCGACGGGTTTTTTCGTAGATGCTTGACTCGTCGATGCCGTAGAAGTTGGCTATGGTCTTTACCACCTCTTGCACCGACACCGCTTTTTTGGCGGCGCTCGAAGCGCCCCGCAGAAGCACTTTCGCGTCGTTGAGATTAATGGGTTTGCCGCGCATCTCAAACTGTATGAGCAGGGTGTTGAGTGCCCCCTCAAGCTCGCGCACGTTGCCTTCTATGGTTGTCGCCAGGTACTCCAACACTTCGTCGGAGAGAATAAAGTTATGTGCCAGGGCCTTTGCGCGCACTATTGCCAAGCGCGACTCGTGGTCGGGGGGCGTAACCGACACAATCATCCCCGCTCCGAGCCGCGACTTGAGCCGATCTTCGAGACCTTGAATCATGTTGGGGTGCTGGTCGCTTGAAAAGACAAGCTGCTTGTTGCCGTCGTGCAGGTAGTTAAACAGGTGGAAGAACTCCTCCTTGGTTTTCTCCATCTTCGCCAAAAACTGGATGTCGTCCATGATGAGAAGGTCGTACTGACGATACTTTTCTTTAAACCACTGCACCTTGCCTGATTGCACGGAAGAAACGTAGTCCATGGAAAACTTTTCCGAGGTGAGATAGAGCACCTTGCGCTCCGGAGCGCTTACCCTAAAGTGGTTGCCTATGGCCTGGATAAGGTGCGTTTTGCCCAAACCCGTCGGGCCGTAGACAAGGAGCGGGTTATACGCGATGCCGGGTTTGCGGACCACCGCCTGTGCCGCGGCGTGCGCAACTTCGTTAAACGGCCCTACAATAAACGTTGAAAAATTAAAACGTGGGTTGAGATTAGTTTTCGAGTGTACCGACTCAAGGGGGAGCTCCGCAGAGCCTCTGGCGTGCACTTCCTCAACTGCTTTTTTAGGGCTGCGGGAGATTATATACTCGACGTTGCGGATAGAGTCTGCAAAGCCCCGGAGCGAGCGCAAGATGTCTTTGTGGAACTTGGTCGAGAGCCAGTCGCGTGCAAATTGTGACGGTACTCCAACGTAGGCTACTCCGTCTTCGATCTTGACGACGTGCGTATCTTTAAACCACGTACTGAAATTGGGCTTTGAGATTGAGAGCTCAAGTTCTACCAGCGTATTTTCCCAAAGTTCTTTAGTAGTAGTCATAAGCCGACACGACAGGTTATGCAAAGCATACGCGAGTGCTGAGCGAGCGTCAAAAGGGCCTTTTTTGTGCACAAGTTGTGGAGAAACTGTGTATAGAGTATATTTGACATATGTCACAAACATATCAACCAAAAAAGCGCAAACGCGCCCGTTCTCACGGGTTTCTTAGCCGCAAGCGCAGCGCAGGTGGGCGAAAAACGCTTGTACGCCGCCGCCGCAGGGGCCGCGCCCGCGTAACCGTTTAGGAAGATGCTCGCGAAAACCCGCCGGCTTCGTAGTGCGGAGGTGAAGGAGGTGCTCGCCCGCGGGCGCGGTCGGCGAGGAGCCGTACTTTCAGTCAAACTGCTCGCGACCCCCTCGCCGTTTCGTTGCGCCGTTGTCGTGTCAAAAAAAACGGCCACAACCGCTGTGTTGCGTAACCGGCTCCGCCGCGCAGTATACCGTGCACTACAGAACACTTCTCTTCCTCGCAGTGGGCATGCGATACTGTTTGTGCAGTTGGCTCCAAAGGCTGACTTAGCGTCCGTGTTTTCTTCCGAGTTAAAAAAACTACTTAATGTTTGAGGAATTTTTAATAAAGCCGCTCTACAACGGCTTCGT
>MEWW01000017.1 GCA_001775475.1 Candidatus Adlerbacteria bacterium RIFCSPHIGHO2_12_FULL_53_18
TCTGCCAGTACTGCGTGCTATCGGCGGCTATTACCGCTCTGCTGTTTGGCGTGGCACTTTGGCATGTACGCTCTAGCGGTACCTAGGTCTTCGCATGCGTTTGTAGAGCCGCCAGAGGAAGTAAAAGAAGGCGATTGCCAGCACGGGGTAGAAAATACCCGCATTGTTCAACAACCACTTGAGTGCCGAAAATAGATAGAGGAGCAGTGTTGCAACTAACCCCATCACCGTGCCTGCTATGCCGCTCGTCTCGGAGCTCTCGCCCGCGACTTCTCCCTGACCCGCTTTTGTTTTTGCCCACGCTTCACCTGTCTCAAGCGCTCTTACCCCTTTTTCTCGCAGTGAGTCTATCGTTCCAAATACCGGCGCCGCGGCGCTTGCTGCCTGAGGTGAGATGCCCGCAATAGTTTCTTGTATCCCTTTGGAGGACTCGACGCTTGTCGATGCCGCGGCTTCTTCTTCAGTATCCGCTTCAGGCCGCTCCTCAATCACAAAGGTTGCGCTCGCACTTTCCACAACCGTGCCGTCGCCGGCAGTAAGCTCGGCTGTCACAGAGTGCGAGCCCTTCGCAGGCTGCCACGAAACGGAAGTTGCCTCCGCGCCGCCGGGCGGCAGAGTGACGGCGACAGCTCCTATCCGCACATCGCCGTCTTTAAACACCACTTCGCCCGCAAATGCAGCATCGCTGTCGTTCGTTACGATGGCATGAATAAACACCGTCTCGCCCTCGGTAACGGGGCTTTTGGAGAGAAACAGAGACTCTTTGGCAAAGCCGGCTGCACCCGCAGCAAGGGGAGTAATCAACAATAAACCAAGCAAAATAGATCTAAACCACATGCTAGTATTATACTATGGACTTTTTTTGGGAAAGGCTGAGGGGATTATTCAGAAAAATACACGGTTACGTTATCCCTACCAGACACAACGCGTATCGTCCCCGCCTTCTCCATACCTCCTGGCTCATCTTCTTTTTAGCGTTGATACTTACGTCCGAGGCGGTGCTTCTTACCAACGTTTTTGCGGGGCAGTCGGCGCGAGATTACCTTGCGGCAGTGCTGCCGCTCGACATTGTCGAGCTTACCAACCTTGAGCGAGGTTTTAACAATGTAGCGACCGTCAAGGAAAACTCGCAACTCACTGCCGCCGCCGAGGCCAAGGCGCGTGACATGGCAGAAAAAAGCTACTTTGCCCATACGGGTCCCGACGGCAAAGAGCCGTGGGCGTGGATTAACGAGGCCGGCTATCGCTACGGCGCCGCGGGAGAAAATCTGGCCGTGCGCTTTAACGAGTCTGCCGACGTAGTTGAAGCATGGATGGCTTCACCGGGCCATCGTGCCAATATGGTTAAACCTACATACTCGGAGATCGGTGTTGGCGTAGCACAGGGCGTATACAAGGGCGCGCCTGCGATGTTTGTGGTGCAGTACTTTGGCAGACCCTCAGCCGCTGCCACCGCGGCGCAAACCGCTGTGGTGCCTGCAGTGGAAGAGCAGTCGCCGCAGGTGTTGGGTGCCGCGGCCGAAGCGCAGGCTAAAGAAGATGCCGTTAAACTTGTCGCGGGCGTGGGTGCGGTCCCTACCGTGCAAGCGTTTAGTATCTTGGCCGGAGCCGCCGCGTTTATGATTGTTATAGTGCTTCTTACGTTTGTAGTAAATCCGCAGGTCCAGCCGGTCGACCTCCTGCTTGGCGGCGGAGGTGTTGCTGTGGTTGCCGTGGCACTGCTTATACTCAACTTTTCGTTTGTCGGGCCGGTTATCAACACGCCGCAGGCGGCGAGTGTTATCGGTGCCACACAGCCCGGCGTTCTTGTTGGCGAGGACGGCGCGTTTACTCCTCTCGAAAATGAGGGGATAGAGGACTTGCCTCCGGCAGACACGGAGGGTACGCTAAACTCATGAGTAACAAACAATTTACGGCAGGAGTGGCGGTGGTAGCGGCGGTCGCGGTCGTACTTCTCTTTTTTGTGTTTGGCAATCCGTTTGCAGCGGTCGAGCAAGGGCTCACGGCAAATACGATAGGCAGCGTGGGGGGCCAGCTCCTCGTACAGGACGAGGTTGTTGGTACCGGAGCGGAGGCCTCGATAGGCAGCATCGTCTCAGTGCACTACACCGGCATGTTTCAGGACGGTGCGGTGTTTGACAGCTCGGAGGGCGGTCAGCCGTTCCAGTTTGTGATAGGGGCGGGGCAGGTGATACCGGGGTGGGACCAGGGCCTGCAGGGTATGAGGGTCGGCGGTACGCGGCTCCTTGTTATCCCGCCCGACCTCGCTTACGGTGCACAAGGCTACGGACCGATACCGCCAAACGCAACACTCGTATTTGAAGTTGAGTTGATTGCTATTGAAGAGTAACGAAGGCACACTTCGTCCGATGCGTCCGATTTCGTTTGAGATAACAAAAAGTGCCGGCCCGCTCTCTAGGGCCGGTGTTTTGTACACTCCGCATGGGGCTATCGAGACGCCTGCGTTTGTGGCCGTTGCCACCAAAGCCAACGTCAAAGGAGTACCTTCAACCGCGTTTCAGGCGCTTGGCGTACAAGGGATAATTGCCAACACCTACCACCTCTACCTCTCCGGGCTCGAGGCTATTGAAAAAGCCGGCGGGGTGGGGAAGTTTATGGCTTTTAGCGGCCCCACCATGACCGACTCGGGGGGATTCCAGGTATTTTCGCTGGGAGTGGGGTTTGGCAAAAAAATATCAAAGTTCCTTCCGGAGGAGAACCCTTTTCTCCGGAGAGATGAACGGCACTCCTCCGAAAAGGGTTCTCCTCCTCCAGCAGTTTGGGATGAGGATTTGGCAACAAGCCATGGCAAGCTCGCAATTATAGATGAAGAAGGAGTTTCCTTTACCTCTCACCTCGATGGCACCCTGCATCGCTTTACCCCCGAGCGCTCAGTTGAAATACAACACCAGCTTGGCGCCGACATTATTTTTGCCTTCGACGAGTGCACCGCCCCCGATGCCGAGTACGACTACCAAAAAGAGGCGATGGACCGGACGCACCGGTGGGCGGAGCGCTCTCTCAAAGCGCACCGACAGAACGTACAGAAAAACAATGAACAAGGAATCTACGGCATCGTACAAGGAGGGCGGTATGCCGACTTGCGTGTGCAAAGTGCCAAAGAAATTGCGGGGATGGACTTTGACGGCTTTGGCATTGGTGGTTCTTTCAGCAAACAGGATATTTTAGGGATTTTAGATAAGGTCAACAACGAACTACCAAAAGAAAAGCCGCGGCATTTGCTTGGCATCGGCGAGCCCGAAGATATTTTTATCGGCGTTGCCGCAGGCTGTGATACGTTTGACTGTGTCTTGCCAACTCGCAACGGCCGCACGGGCGGCATCTATACGCGCGGGGGTAAGATTCAAATTCCAAACGCCGAGTACAGAGAAGACTTTTTGCCGCTCGACAAAGGCTGCGGGTGTCCAGTATGCCAGACGTACACCCGCGCCTACGTTCACCACCTTTTTCGCACCAAAGAGTTGCTCGGGCCCGTGCTTGCCAGCCAGCACAACCTCTACTTTTTGACCAACCTCGCCAAACAGATTCGTAATGCGCTCCTTGACGGAACATTCGAAAAGTTTCGGGATGATTTTTTGGCAAAGTATCGGTTGACGAAGTAGGGTATGAGGCTATAGTGAAGAAGTTGGCTGATCTTTGATTCGGTTTTTCCTCCCTCCGGGTTGGAGGTTAGCCGACTGTTCCCCTCTGGAAGGTGTTTGCCGTTCAGGTTGTTGACGCGGCAAGAACTGCCGGGTTTCACTTCGCGCGTTGCGATTTGGACCCGGCAACTTTTTTTAAATCTGCTAAAGTAACCGGGTGGCCGATTTTAAAATCAAATCAAAGTACAAGCCCGCCGGCGACCAACCGAAGGCTATTTCAGCTTTAGTTAAGGGTCTTAAGGCGGGGGAGCGCCACCAAACCCTGCTCGGCGTCACCGGCTCCGGTAAGACCTTTACCGTTGCCAATGTTATAGAGGCGCTGCAGCGGCCGACCCTGGTTATCGCCCACAACAAAACGCTTGCGGCGCAGCTGGCGCAGGAGTATCGCGAGTTTTTCCCCGATGCGGCGGTGCACTACTTTGTCTCCTACTACGACTACTACCAACCAGAAGCCTATATTCCGCACAGCGATACCTATGTTGAAAAAGAAGCGCAGATAAACGAAGAAATTGAGCGCCTGCGCCATGCCTCTACCCAAGCGCTCTTAACGCGTAAGGATGTGATTGTAGTCGCGTCGGTCTCGTGCATCTACGGCCTCGGCAACCCGGCAGAGTATGCTAAGTACCTGGTTGAGCTTAAGGTAGGGCAGAAGAAAAACCGCGCCGAGCTTATCCGCGAGCTTATCCATTTGTATTTTACGCGCACGACTGCCGATCTAACGCCGGGCGAGTTTAGAGCGCTCGGCAACTCGGTCGAAATACAGCCCGCCGGCGAGCGTGTGATCTACCGGATTGAGTTTGAAGGAGAAACAATTGCGAAAATCAGGATTATAGATGCGATTACGCGGGTGGAGCGGGAGGAGAAGCAGTCGCTCACCCTATTCCCCGGCAAACACTACGTGACGCCGGAAGACGAAACGAAGCGCGCGATGGGGGAGATTAAGCACGAACTTAAAGAGCAGTTGCTGAAGTTTGAACGGCAGGGCAAGGTGCTGGAGGCCGAGCGGCTCAAGCGTCGCACCAACCACGACCTGGCACTTATACGCGAGCTTGGCTACTGCAACGGGATAGAAAACTACTCAAGACACTTCGACGGTAGAGCGCCCGGCGAGCCCGCGTATTCGCTTTTAGACTACTTCCCGAAAGACTTTTTGACTATCATAGACGAGAGCCACGTCACCGTGCCGCAGATAGGCGGTATGTATGCTGGCGACCGCGCGCGCAAGGAAAATCTGATTGAGTACGGCTTCCGCCTGCCTTCTGCGGTCGACAATCGGCCGCTCATGTTCGAAGAGTTTGAAAAAAAAGTCGGGCAGGTTATATACACTTCTGCGACTCCGGGGCCTTATGAACGCGAAAAATCGGGCAAGCATATCGTCGAGCAGATTATCCGCCCGACCGGCCTGGTTGACCCACAAATAGATGTACGGCCTGTCATAGGCAAAGACGGCGTGAAAAGCCAGGTCGAAGACGTACTTGAGGAAGCGACAAGTACCATAGACCGTGGCGCGCGAGTGCTTATTACGACCCTCACCAAAAAAATGGCCGAAGACTTATCAGAGTTTCTTAAAGACCGGGGCTACAAAGCAGCCTATCTCCACAGCGACATTGAGACCCTGGAGCGGATTACAACTTTAACCGACCTGCGTAAGGGTACGTACGACGTGTTGGTGGGCGTTAACCTCCTGCGAGAGGGGCTGGACTTGCCGGAGGTGGAGCTGGTGGCGATTTTAGACGCCGACAAAGAGGGCTTTTTGCGCAGCGAGGTGTCCCTGATACAAACTATTGGCCGCGCGGCGCGCAACGTGGCGGGGCGAGTCATCCTTTATGCCGACCAGGAAACGCCCTCGCTTAAAAAGGCGGTCGGGGAGACCAACCGACGCCGCGCGGTGCAGGTTGCCTACAACAAAGAGCACGGCATCACGCCACAAACTATAAAGAAGAACATCAAAGACATTACCGAAGAGCTCCGGAGCGAACACGGCAAGGCGGTGCAAGAGATGATTACGATTGAGCAGAAGCTCTACAAAGAAAACCCGCGCAAATTCTTGAGCGAAAAACGCACCCAGATGGCCGAGGCGGTCAAAAACCTCGACTTCGAAACTGCAGCTTTAATCCGTGATGAAATTTATGCTCTGACGGGAAGGGAAAAGAAGAAAACCGCTAGTAGACGCGCTAAATAATTTTAGCTACTCTACATTTTTGGCTAATGGCTCCGGGCGGCGCGGCAGCTGCCCGGAGATTTTTTATGCTATTATTAGATAAACAAATCAATACATTTTTTAGGGACTATGATACCAAAAAAAATCGTAGCAGTGTCAGGAGGTTTTGATCCTATACATATTGGGCACGTACGCATGCTTGAAGAGGCCAAAAAGCTCGGCGACGAGCTTGTGGTTATACTCAACAACGACCACTGGCTTGTAAACAAAAAGGGTTTTGCGTTTATGCCGGAGCATGAGCGCAAGGAGGTGATAGAGGCAATTAAACATGTCGATCGCGTTATAATTTCTGACCATACGCTCGGCGATGAAGACCGCAGCGTTTGCCGTATCTTGCGCGACCTTAGACCCCATATTTTTGCAAACGGAGGCGACCGCAAACCAGATGGCGACCCGGTGCCTGAGGTAATGCTTTGTGAAGAACTTGGCATTGAGATGATTTATAACGTAGGTCGCGACGGCAAGGTGCAGTCGAGCTCGTGGCTCACCGAGCGCGTGAAGAAAAAGTAGTTTTGTGCTATATTTAAGTTGTGTATAGGTACCCCCCAGAGCAGCTGCGGGGGATTTATCGCGTATATATGCAAGACTCGATCAACATCAAAGGGGCTAAGACCCACAATTTAAAAAACATCTCGTTGACGATACCTCGCAATAAGATGGTCATTTTTACGGGGCTTTCCGGCAGCGGCAAGTCTTCTTTGGCGTTCGACACCATTTTTGCCGAGGGCCAGCGCCGCTACGTCGAGAGCCTTTCTGCCTATGCCCGCCAGTTCCTCCGCCAGATGCAGAAGCCCGATGTCGAGGAGATTACCGGCCTCTCTCCGGCGATTTCTATCGATCAAAAAAGCCGCTCCAACAACCCGCGCTCAACCGTGGCGACCATTACAGAGATTTACGACTATCTGCGCGTCTTGTATGCCCGTGTGGGCAAGCCGCACTGTCCGGTGTGCGGCCGCGAAATAAAAAAGCACTCAAACGAAGAGATTATCCAAAGCGTTATCCAAAGCGTTACAAAAAATGCGCCCAAAAAGACCAAGAAAGTAATGGGAGTTGAAATTAATGAGGACACCGTGCGCATTTTTGCGCCGGTTGTCGTGGGCCGCAAAGGCGAGTACTACCAGCTCTTATACGACTTGCTGGGCAAGGGGTTTGAGAAGGCCAAGATCGACGGCGAGATTAAAAGCTTGCGTGAGCGGGTTACACTCTCTAAGTATAAAAAGCACGACATTGATGCCCTAGTAGACGAAATTTTGGTAACCGACTTCGCAAAGCAGAAACAAGCCGCACTCGAGCGCCTCTCTGAGGCGGTAGAGCGCGCTCTCCACGAGAGCGACGGGTTGGTAAAGATAGAGGACACACAGGGCTCGCGGCTTATATCGGCCAAGTTTATGTGCCCGTATGACGGGTTTTCTTTCCCCGAAGTGGAGCCGCGGCTTTTCTCCTTTAACTCACCCTACGGCGCTTGCCCCGAGTGCAACGGCCTCGGCACCAAGCACTTTATGGGCTCGGAGCCGTGCCCCGTATGCAAGGGCGCGAGGCTCCGCCCGGAGGCGCTCAATGTCTGGCTAGGAGAAAAAATAAACATTGTAGACGTCTCTTCGCTTTCTATAAAAGACGCCTACGACTTTTTTGACAAACTAAAACTTTCCAAAAAAGATCAGGAGATTTCGAAGTCCGTAATCAGGGAAATCACCTCGCGGCTAAGGTTTATGCTCAACGTGGGGCTCGACTACCTCACCCTCGACCGTCGCGCCAACACGCTCTCCGGCGGCGAAGCGCAGCGCATAAGGCTCGCCAGCCAGCTCGGGAGTGGCCTCGTGGGTGCGCTCTACGTCTTGGACGAGCCGACCATCGGCCTCCATCAACGCGACAACGAGCGGCTGATTAAAACCCTTCTCAACCTGCGCGACCTTGGCAACACCATTTTAGTCGTCGAGCACGACGAGGACACTATTTACTCGGGCGACTACCTGGTGGACATCGGTCCGGGCGCCGGTATCCACGGCGGCGAGATAGTCGTTGCGGGCGAGCTCGACAAGCTCTTAACCGCTAAAAAAAACGATAGCGGCTCTGTTACACTCGCGTACCTGCGCGGAGAGAAGGCAATAGCGGTGCCTGAAGAGCGTCGCGAGAAAGACAAAGGGTTTTTAAAAATTGCTGGTGGCAAGGCGTACAATATCGAAAATTTGAACTGCGAAGTGCCGCTTGGACGTACGGTTGCCGTAACCGGTGTCTCGGGCTCGGGGAAGTCGACGTTTCTCTACGATATCTTGTACGAAAACCTGCGTGCCCGTTTTGACAAGCGTTACCGCACCAACAAGGTTTACAATGCGGCGCGCTTTGAGGGCACGGAGCACCTTTCGCGCGCGATTTTGATTGACCAAAGCCCTATCGGCCGCACGCCTCGTAGCAACCCGGCAACCTATACCGGTGCCTTTACCTTTGTACGAGACCTTTTTGCCGAAACCGCCGAGGCGCGGGCGCGCGGATGGAAGTCTAACCGCTTTTCCTTTAACGTGCCGCAGGCACGCGGAGGTGGGCGTTGTGAGGCGTGCGAGGGCAACGGTGTTATCGCGGTTGAGATGTCCTTTTTGCCCACGGTCTACGTTACCTGTGACCTCTGCAACGGGAAGCGTTTTATGAAAGAAACCCTGGAAGTGAAGTACAAGAAGAAAAACATTTATGATATTTTGGAGATGTCTATCGAGGAGGCAATTGCGTTCTTTCAGGACATACCTGCGATTTATGACCGGCTCCGCACGCTCGAAGAGGTGGGGCTGGGCTACTTGAAGCTCGGGCAAAGCGCCACGACCCTTTCCGGCGGCGAAGCACAGCGGGTGAAAATCTCTTCCGAGCTCTACAAGCCGCACCTGCAAAAAACTATTTATCTTCTTGATGAGCCGACGGTTGGTCTGCACTACGAAGACGTGCAAAAGTTGATAGACATCCTGAATCGCCTGGTCAATGCCGGCAACTCTGTCGTGCTTATCGAGCACAACATGGACATTATTAAAAACGCCGACTGGCTCCTCGACTTCGGCCCCGAGGGTGGGGTAGGGGGTGGCAAGCTCGTTGCTAAGGGGACGCCGGAAATGATAGCAAACAGCAAACACTCACATACAGGAAAATATTTGAAGCGGGTGTTAGGAGGAAAATAGAAAAGAGCCGGCGGATTCCGGCTCTTCGTTCTGCATGAGCAGTTCAGGCATGCAATTCAGAATCTCCCTGTTCCTGCGCCTGAAGTGCTTTTTTTGCCTTCCGCCATATTCGTGCGGGCTTCTTCTCCCGCAGAAGTTCTTGGCGGCGCTTCCGAATCATTGCTGAGGTCGGCTCTCGCCCAAAAGGTTGGCGAAAAGCAATCTCTGCGACATCTTTTTTGATGCTCATGACATGTGCTCCCGTTATGGTGAAGTGAAGACCAAATTCATACACAAAGTATCACTCTTATGGTACAATGTCAAATATAGCCTCTATGACCCTCGAGCAATTCAAGAAAATAGCCAAAAAAATGCCTGACACGCCGGGGGTGTATTTCTTTTTGGATAAGGCTAAAAAAGTGCTCTACATCGGTAAGGCAACCAGCCTGCGCGACCGCGTGCGCAGCTACTTTGCTAAGGATCTTATCGCTACCCGCGGGTCGCTTATCACCTCCATGATAGAAAAGGCACACTCAGTTGACTGGCGCGAAGTGGACTCGGTATTGGAGGCGCTTATTTTGGAGGCAAACCTAATAAAAAATTACAAACCGAAGCACAATACCGACCTCAAAGACGACAAAAGCTGGAACTACGTCGTTATTACGAAGGAAGACTTTCCGCGGGTGCTTCTTGTGCGGGGGAAGGAGCTAGCGGAGCAGAGGCTCCGCAAAGGTCCTCCGCTTAGGGGAGATAAACGGCACCCCTTCGCGAAGGACTTTGCTTCGCCGTCATATACAACGTTACATACTTTTGGCCCCTTTCCTCATGGCCTACAGCTCAGAGAGGCGATGAAGCTTATTCGCAAGATATTTCCATATCGCGATACCTGCATCCCTTGCGAAGTTTTAACGAAGCAGGGCAAACCTTGCAAACCATGTTTCAATGTTCACCTCGGCCTCTGCCCCGGTGTCTGCTCGGGTGAGATTTCAAAAACAGAGTACCGTAAAATAATCCGCAATATTTCACTCCTTTTTCAGGGCAAAAAGAAGACACTGGTAGTGGTGCTCAAGAGGGAAATGAAACAGGCGGCTAAAAGTGAACGGTTTGAGGAGGCGGCGCGGCTGCGCAAGCAGATTTTTGCGCTCGAGCATATCCGCGACATTTCGCTTATTAAAGAGGAGTATCGGCGCCCTCAGATAGAACTCGGGGTAAACCGAATTGAGGCCTACGACATCGCGCACCTGCGCGGCTCGAGCAACGTGGGCGTGATGACAGTGGTGGAGAACGGTGAGGCGCAAAAAAATGAGTACCGTAAATTCAGAATCCGCACCGCGAATGCAGGCGACGACGTAGGAGCTCTGCGCGAGGTGTTGACCCGCCGGCTCGGGCACGACGAGTGGCCTATGCCGCGCATTATTGTGGTAGACGGCGCTGCGGCGCAGATAAACGCTGCAGAGCGTGTGCTGAAAAGTTATGGAGTGGCAATACCAGTAGTTGGGGTGGTAAAAGACGAAAAGCACCGCCCGCGCGACATCCGCGGCAACCGAGATTTAATTAAAGGTCGCGAGCGCGACATCCTTCTTGCCAACGCCGAAGCACACCGGTTTGCAATAAGCTATCATCGCAAGAGCTCCCGTGCGCAATTTAATCCTCAATAAAAACAAGGCGGCGCCGAAGCGCCGCCAGTACGAACTAGTATCGCCTTTGCCAGTTCTGCCACTTGCTGTTTGCGAAATAGAGGAATGAGAGAACAGAGAGGGGAGCAAGCGAAGACCACCACATTACCGTTATGGCCTGCTCCGTGACTTTATCGTCGGTGCCGATAAGCCATAGAACGCAACTCACACCGAACATGAAAAGAGAGCCGCAAATCCCAACCGCCATGGGATATTCCTTTAGTTAAGAGCATGGCCGGCCTCTGGCCACGGACACTGTACTAGCATATTTTTGCGTTATAATAAAGGCCATGCGCACCGTAGTCGGGGTACTCCGTGGCGGGCCCTCAAGCGAGTACAACGTGTCGCTCAAAAGCGGCGCGAGTGTTTTAAACGCACTCGACCGCGAACGGTACGACCCGCGCGACATCTTTATCGACCGCCAAGGTGCCTGGCATATGCACGGTGTTGAGGCCACTCCTGCACGGGCGCTCCGCGGCGTGGATGTTGCGGTAAACATGATACACGGCGAGTATGGCGAAGACGGCTCGCTCCACCAAGTACTCGATGCGCTTGCGGTGCCGTATACCGGCTCCTCGGCGGCAGTTTCCAAACTCGTATTCAACAAGCATCTGACCAGGGAGGCGGTGCAAAAGTTTGGCGTTAAAGTGCCGCATGGGGTTGTGGTTAAGTACCCTAAGCGCGGCGCCGAAGATTTGGAAGAGCTGGCACGCCGGTTGTTTACCCGTCTTCCGCAGCCCTCTATCGTTAAGCCTGTCACCGGAGGCTCTTCGGTTGGCATGACCATAGCCGAAGACTTTCATACCCTGCTGTGGGGGCTGGAACATGCGTTCCAATACTCGCCGCAGGTCTTAGTAGAGGAGTTTATCCGCGGCCGTGAGGCCACTGTGGGAGTGATTGACGATTTTCGAAACGAAAAGACCTATACACTCATGCCGGTCGAGATTATCCCGCCACCACACCACAAGTTCTTCAGCTACGACGCCAAGTACAGCGGCGAGACCCTGGAGCGCGTGCCGAGCCACTTTACCCACGAACAAAAGCAGGATCTGATGAATATCGCCAAGGCCGTGCATGAGAATTTGGGGTTAAGTCACTACTCGCGGAGCGACTTTATTGTCTCGCGCCGGGGAATTTACTTCTTGGAGATCAACAACTCGGCCGGAGTGGGGATGACCGAGGAGTCTCTGATGCCCAAAGCGATTAAGGCAGTCGGCTCCAAACTCTCCGAGTTTTTCGAGCATGTTATCAACCTGGCGCGGCGGTAATGTCTGAACTCTCCAAAAAAAGATGTATACCGTGCGAAGGCGGTGTTACAGCCTATACGCCGCAAGAAGCACAAAAAATGATGAAGGAGCTTGCCGGAGGCTGGATGCTTATCGATGGCGCACACCTGTTGATTAAAGAATTTCAGTTTAAAAACTTTAAAGAAGCTCTCGCCTTTGCCAACAAAGTGGGCGAAATTGCCGAGGCGGAGCAGCATCACCCGGACCTCTCGGTTGGCTGGGGCAGGGTCTCTGTGGAGCTCACTACCCACGCGATAGACGGCCTGTCGGAGAATGACTTCATTGTAGCGGCCAAGATAGACGAGATTGCGAAATAATGTTTAAATAGGCCACGCACGGGCCCGTAGCTTAGTTGGTAGAGCGCCTCATTTGCAATGAGGAGGTCACCGGTTCGAATCCGGTCGGGTCCACCACGCACTCTTAGCTCAGTTGGTAGAGCACACCCTTCACACGGGTGGGGTCGCAGGTTCGAGTCCTGCAGAGTGCACAAGTCGTGTGGGGCACGACTTGTGAGCCGGAGGTGCGACGGCACCGAGGCGGGGTCGCGGAAATTTTCAGCAGAAAATTATCTGTGACCCTGTGCAGAATTATTGACAAAATCGGGGTGTGGTATAACGGTATTACGTACGATTCGGGTTCGTAAAATCCGAGTTCAATTCTCGGCACCCCGACCAGGTTTTTGATATAGTATTTGGCGATTAGGGCCTGTAGTAAAGTGGTATTACGCGGCATTCGCATTGCCGAGTCGCGAGTTCGATTCTCGCCAGGTCCACATACACAAAATATGCTATCCTGGCAGGGCAATGGCAAAAGGTAAAAATGTTTACCGAAAAATCGTCAACTTTTTCTACGAAGTGGGCACCATGCGCCGGCTGCCGCGCATCCACCGGCAAACGCTTCTGGTAGATGACGTCACCGACACAATTGCCAGTCACTCCTACCGCGTGGCATTAATAGGTTGGTTTTTGGCAAAGGAAGAAAAGGTAGACCCATACAAAGTGGTGATGATGTGTCTTCTGCACGATGTGGGCGAGGTGCGCACCGGCGACCACAACTGGGTACACAAGCGTTACATAAAGATTTTTGACGATGAGGTTATAAAAGAACAGTTGGGCGACCTGCCGCACCAAGAGATTTTCGAGATTGCTGAGGAGTACCATGCCCGCAAGAGCAAGGAGTCGATAGTGGCCAAGCAGGCTGATGTGCTCGACCAGCTTTTGCTTCTTAGGGAGTACGAGTGGCAGGGTATCAAAGAGGCACCGGAGTGGATCCGCGGGCGGCCCAAAGACGGCGTCGCCAACAAGCAGGGGGAGCTCATCCTGCCGAGCTCGCGCAGGCTCGGCAAAGAGATACTCACGACGCGCCCTTCGGAGTGGTGGGCTAACCTTCAGACCAGCAAAAACCGCTAGTTGCGGCGCGAGACGGAGCGCGGTAAAACTAGGCAGACAGAGCAGTATTATTTTTATCGAACAAGTTGTATGAGCTTTAATTTACTTTTGGGCATTGTGGCGGCAATTGTGGTTGTGGGCGGAGGTGCCTATGTCGCCATGAATCCGGAGATTATAATGAGCATTAGCGGCGGCAGTGCGGAAGAGGGAGAGGAGGCAATGGAGAATAAAGAAGGCGCCTCGGTAGGCAACACCTTTGCCAACCTGGTGGCCTTGGGCCAGAGCGTTACATGTACCTTTAGCCACGACGACGGCGCGGGCAGCCGCTCCTCGGGCACGGTGTATATGACTGGCGGTGCCACGCAGATGCGCGGCGACTTTACGGTTGAGGCAAGCGGCACGGCACCGGTTGAGACCTTCATGGTCCGCACGGGCGGCTACACCTACATTTGGAGCGATGCTTCGCCGCAGGGAATCAAGAGTCAGGTCATCAACGAAACAGAGCTCATGAGCGACGACCAAAACGGCGGTATCGACGAGGACACAGAGTTTAGCTGCCAAGCGTGGAGTGTAGATACAGCCAAGTTTTCACTCCCGAACGGCATTCAGTTTACAGACATGAGCGCGCAGATAGACGCCATGATGGAGGCTTCGGGCATCATTCAATAATCGCGTTATTATACAAGGGTGTCAGACATCCTAAGCGCTTTTGCCGTGCTTGACCCAAAGGGTGCCATTGGGGCCGCCGAGTTGCAGCTCATGGTGCAGGCGATGCTTTTTATGCTCATCGTCGCGGTGCCGGTGTTTGTCCTGCTGTTTTTCTTTGCCTGGCATTACCGAGCGGGCAACAAAAAAGCCAAGTACCTGCCGGAGTGGGAGCATGCAAAAATTGACGAGCTTATCTGGTGGGCGATACCGTTTGAAATTGTGTTGATATTAGGCGCCTTAACCTGGACAAGCACCCACGAGCTCGACCCGCCGAAACCCTTAGAAGGCGAGCCCGCACTCGTAGTGCAGGTTGTTGCACTCGACTGGAAGTGGCTTTTTATCTACCCCGAAGAGGGGGTAGCCACAGTTAACTACCTTGCAATACCGGTTGGCCGGCCAGTGCAATTTAACATCACTTCCGACGCGCCGATGAACGCATTTTGGATACCGCAGCTCGGCGGAATGCTCTACGCCATGACCGGTATGACCAACACGCTCCACTTAGTAGCCGACGAAGCGGGGGAGTATAAGGGCCTTTCCGCCAACTACAGCGGCGAGGGCTTCGCTCAGATGAAATTCGTCGCCGAAGCAATGCCGGCTGAGGAGTTTGAGACATGGACGATAGTGACAAGATCCTCTTCGCGGTACTTGTCGTGGCAGGAGTACGAACACCTTGCGGAGCCGAGTGTCGAGGAAAGACCTACGTACTACGCGGGCGTTGAGAATAACCTTTACAATACAATCGTGATGCAGTTTATGGAAAGCGGCACGCACGCCGAGGCGCATTAATTATTTGTGGTATAGTGCTTATATGGCTGTTATCACTATTCCAAAAAAGCTGGCAAACAAGGGCGATTTGGTGGTAATCCCTAAAAAGGAACTAGAAGCCCTTATTGAACGCGCTGGAGAAGAAGTAACCGAACGGGATATCCTACGTTGGTCAAAAGAAGCAAAACGTCTTCGTCGCGCCGGTAAACTTCGAAAACTCTCTTAGTCGCCCACTCCAGTTGGCTATGACGATTTATCTTTTTGGCCGCTATCGTCGTAGCTATAAACGCCTTGATCCGCAGTTACAACGTCTAGCAACGGAGCGAATAGTTCTCTTTGAGCGCAACCCGTTTGATCCACGTCTCGACACGCACAGCCTCCACGGTAAACTTAAGAAGCAGTGGAGCTTTTCCGTAGACAAACGATACCGGATACTCTTTGAGTTTCTCGACAAGAACAAAGAGGAGGTCATCTTTTTAGATGTAGGTTCTCACTCGATATACCGATAACCTATGTTTGGCAGACTTACACTAGACGCATTCGTGCATGCACCGGTTGAGACCGGCGCTCAGCTTATGGTGGTGGGCGGTGCTGTGGCCGTGGTGCTCTTGCTGACCTACTTTAAAAAGTGGGGATGGCTCTACCACGAGTGGTTGACCTCCCTCGATGCCAAAAAAATCGGCATCATGTACCTCGTCTTAACTGCTGTGATGTTGGCGCGCGGCGCCGCAGACGCCTTTATGATGCGCGCCCAGCAGGTAGTGGCGGTGGGGGAAGGGGTAGGATATCTACCGCCGGATCACTACGCACAAATTTTCAGCGCGCACGGCGTCATTATGATTTTCTTCGTCGCGATGCCGTTTATGTTCGCGCTCCTCAACCTCATCGTACCCTTGCAAATCGGCGCCAGAGACGTTGCCTATCCTTTTTTAAACTCCGTTTCGTTCTGGCTCACGGCCGTGGGTGCCATACTCATCAACCTCTCGCTCGTGGCGGGGGAGTTTGCTGCAACCGGCTGGCTGGCTTACCCGCCCTTGTCAGGCTTAGAGTACAGCCCGGGGGTTGGGGTCGACTACTGGATATGGGCCCTGCAGATTTCAGGCATAGGTACGCTTATCTCCGGCATCAACTTCTTTGTCACCATACTTAAAATGCGCGCGCCGGGGATGACTCTGATGCGCATGCCAATCTTCTGCTGGACGGCTCTCGGCTCGATGTCGCTCGTCATCTTTGCCTTCCCGATTTTGACGGTGACCTTGAGTCTTCTCGCTCTCGACCGGATATTTGGCATGCACTTTTTCACCACCGACATGGGCGGCAACGCCATGCTCTACGTCAACTTAATCTGGGCCTGGGGACACCCCGAGGTTTACATTCTTATACTGCCCGCGTTCGGGATTTTCTCGGAAGTGGTGGCCACTTTTTCACAGAAAAGATTGTTCGGCTACACCTCAATGGTCGTGGCGACCATGGCAATCGTCGTGTTGTCGTTTATCGTCTGGGTACACCACTTTTTTACCATGGGTGCGGGTTCAGACGTCAACGCATTTTTCGGCATTATGACGATGACAATAGCCATTCCGACCGGCGTCAAAGTGTTTAACTGGCTCTTTACCATGTTCCGCGGCCGGATTATCTTTGCGACGCCCATGCTGTGGTTTATGGGCTTCTTAACCACGTTTACCTTGGGCGGGATGACAGGGGTCTTAATGGCCATACCGGGCGCCGACTTCCAGCTCCACAATTCGCTGTTTTTGGTCGCACACTTCCACAACATGATTATAGGCGGCGTACTCTTCGGCTTTTTTGCGGGGCTGACCTACTGGTGGCCAAAAATATTCGGCTTCACATTAAGCGAGCGGCTCGGCCGGTACGCCTTTTGGAGCTGGATTATCGGATTTCTCCTTGCGTTTATCCCGCTCTACTTACTCGGTCTGATGGGCATGACCCGGCGGCTCAACCAGGTAGACGAGATATTCCAGCCGCTCCTTATAGTCGCGGCAGTGGGGGCGTGTGTTATTGCGCTCGGGATTTTCTTTCAAGTTCTGCAAATTGTTCACGGCATATGGAACCGGAAGAAAAACATCGCGGGCAGTGACCCGTGGAACGGGCGCACGCTCGAGTGGGCCACTTCCTCGCCGCCGCCAGAGTATAACTTTGCAACAATCCCGGCTGTCGAAGGCCGTGATGCGTGGTGGCTTATGAAGCGGCAAGGTAAAAAATTAGAGGGGCGCGAGGAAAAGATTCATATACCGGCAAATACCCCGTTTGGACTTTTTATTGCGGGATGCACTTTGTTGCTAGGGTTCGGGATCATCTGGCACATGTGGTGGCTGGCCGTCCTTGGTGTTGTGGGGTGTATTGTTTTGCTTATGGTTCGATCTTTTATGTATGAAGGAGAACACTAGCATGCCTGCGCATGCAGGCGACAAAGTACTATTCGGCTTTTGGGTCTACCTCATGAGCGACGTGGTCTTGTTTGCGTCGCTTTTTGCGACCCACGCAGTCTTGCAAGGCCAGACTTTCGGAGCCCCAAGCATCGCCGAGCTCGCGAACCTGCCCTTTGTGTTGTGGGAGACTCTTATCCTTCTCACATCAAGCTTTACCGTGGGTTTGACAGTGTATTTCGCTGCAAAAAAGAGAAAAGTGCAGACTTTTTTGGCCTTAGCAGCTACATTAGCGCTCGGTGCCGCGTTTCTCTCGATGGAGCTGTATGAGTTTGCTCACTTAGTCAAAGAAGGCCACGGCCCGTGGGCAAACGCTTCATACTCGGCCTTCTTTACTCTTGTCGGCACGCACGGCCTGCACGTGTTTTTGGGTACGGTGTGGGGCATGTTGCTTGTGGTTCAGCTGATGGTGTGGGAAGCACATGCAACAGTAGCGCGGCGGCTTATGTGCTTTAGCCTGTTTTGGCACTTCCTCGACGTGATTTGGATTTTTATCTTTACCTTCGTGTACCTGTTCGGCGCACTACAAGTATGAGTCCCGTTAGAGACCCGCATATACACTATGTCTGATAAAATTTCACCACAAAGAAAAAGTTCCTTAGTCTCTAACGGGATGAGTACGTTACAGAACTATAGTATCGGCTTCCTGCTCTCAATCGCGTTTACGCTCGCGGCTTTTTGGCTCGTGTGGCAGCACGTACAGGGCGCGGCGCTGTTCTCTGCAGAAAAGCTTGTCGTGCTGTTGGTGGGGCTCGCCGTAGCTCAGCTCTACGTCCAGCTTATCTGCTTTTTGCATCTGGGGGCCGAGAAGCAGAGGCCGCGATGGAGCCTCATCATTTTTGCCTTTGCCGCGGTTGTCGTTGTGGTGCTCGTGGGCGGCACTATCTGGATTATGTACCACCTAGACCGGGGTCATACTGATCTTTCGGAAATTTATCCAAGCGGCACGGTTTCGCCCCAAACCCAGGATGATTAGTTCCTACTACGAGCTGGTGAAGCCGCGCATGGTGCTGATGAATGTCTTGGTAGCTGTGGCGGTGTTTATCTTTGCCTCACCCGAGGTTATTAGCTGGGAGGCACTGAGCGTTATGGCTTCCGGCCTTGCTTTTGTGGTGGCGAGCGCATGCGTCTTCAACAACTACGCGGACCGGCACCTCGACGCCAAGATGGAGCGCACCAAGAACCGCGGCCTGGTGACCGGCGCAGTGACGCCCGCGCATGCGCTTGTCTTTGGCGGAGCGCTGCTGGTGTGCGGCGTCTTGCTACTGTATACGGTGCACCCCTTGGCTCTTGGGGTGGCACTCTTCGGGTTTGCGGTCTATGTGTTTGTCTACACGCCGCTTAAACCAAAAACCGGCTACGCGCTCTATGTGGGTGCTGTCGCGGGCGCCGCACCGCCCCTGGTAGGCTACGCGGCCGCGGCGCACACACTAGACTATATGGCACTGGCGCTCTTTGCTCTTTTGTTTTTGTGGCAGGTGCCGCACTTTTTGGCCATAGCACGTTACCGCTATGATGAGTACTCTGCGGGCGGCGTACCGCTCTTGGTAGAGCGGCCAAAAAGCGCAGAGGAGCGCCAGCGTGCGCGAACAATCTTTTACCTGTCGCTCCTCGTGCTGCTTTTGTTCTGCCTTATCCTGATAGTCCAGAGGTGGATCAAGTAGGGGATTATCGAGCCGATAAGAAAAGCGCCGAACGCGCTTGTGGCGAGCGTCAGTGGCTTTAGGTTGTGGAAAATCACGGTCGTGAGCCCCACGAAGTTAATCAGTATGAGCGCGCCCATCACGGAGTAAAAGTTGATTAAGCTCCACCAGTTGACCTCGTCTTTCTCGACATGGATGTGGGCGAAATGCTTGAGATAGTGTTGAAGACCCTCGGTACGGACGCGCTGCTCTGCGGCGCGCACGCCAACAAGATACCCTGCGGCAACCCCCACAATGCCGGCGGGGATAGTGTAGGGAAGCGTCGCAAAGAAAAACTCCCAGTAGGAAATAGTGAGAGTCAAAACGATAAAGCAAAAAAACGCGGTCATAATAAACCGCATCCGGATAAAATCGTCTTTGACCGCGTACTTGAGGACAAGGAGGAGCGAGAGAAAGAGGGTCAAGACGGCGATAACAACGATGATTGAGTTCGGAAGCGCCTCCATCCCGCAGATTTTATCATGTAAAAGAAATCGCCGCCCTCGACCAGTGTGGTCTCGGGCGGCGTATTCGCGGTGAAGGACGGTCAAGACGGCCGGCGCTGGATGGGGAAAATCCTGGGCAGGAGCTCGAACTTGCGCAGGTAGCTCTCCACCCTGCTGACGTGGTAGTTGTGCTCGCGACGGTCGTAGATCAGCAGATGCCAGAAGCAGTAGCCGATCAATGTCAGCAGGATGCCGCCAAACGTTTTTTCTGCCCAGTGGGCGCCAAAGAGCATACCTACGCCGAGCGCGCATATCATACCCAAAAGAAGGAGGGTTGCCGGACCGGTGTCAGCCAGCTGGCGACGTAGCGACCAGTACTCGAGGTTGTTCCAGGCCAGGTCGAACACCCGTTCGTTGAGAGGTCTTGCGAGATTCTCCCTCAACCCTAAGATAGTCGGTGTCGCCTTGCCGTCGCAATTCTTCGCCGTGACGAAATATTCATAGAGCTGAGGTTTGCTGGGCGTACGATAGACAGAAATGACGTAGTCCCTGTACTCTTTGGCGCGCATTACTGCTGCCAGTACCTCATCGCGGTCAGGCTCGTTCTCAAGCAAGTCGTGGAGCTCGGCAAAAGCCTGATCGTAGCCTTGAGCGACCGGAAGTTCAAGCAGGAGATATGGATTGAGTGCTGCTCTAATAACCTCTTGCTCTTCTTCGCTAGAAAATTCACTTATGTGGGGCATTTTCTCCTCGCAAAGTTGGGGAGTACTCTCCCGGTGACTTTTCTAACGTTAGTGTACCGCCCCGACACATATTTCGCAACAGGTTTTATAAAAAGGGAAGCGCCGCCTTCGACCAGTGTGGTCTCAGGCAGCGCAGAGCGCGGCAGTTAGTGGCCGTCGTATATCCATGTGTGCCACTCTTGAGCGGTCTTCTTTTCGACAAAATACAAATAGTGCACTGGGTAACTCGTCCAGCCTATGCTGATAATGCGACCGACATATTCCATGTCGGCAATGTCCAACCACGCGCAGGTGGTTCACAGCATTTTGTCCAGTTTCTTGATGCCCAGAAACGCCCTCTTGTCCTCGGGGACAAGTCCGTAGCGGATTACCCAACGCATGTCGGTGGCCGAGTGACAAAAAACACGCTCGTCTGAGGACAAGGAAGCCGGAGATGAAGCGGCACTTACAAGCGTCATCAGACTCACGGCCGTTACTGTACCGAGGTTCAACATGAGTGCCTCCTGTAATAATGTACGCGCCAGTTTCCCTTATCATCCACTATGCGCCTGAAATAAATGCTGTCAACTTATGCTACACTACGGATATTACAAATATTCGTTAACTGTAAGTCAGTATGAAAAAACTGGTTTTGGGCGCGGCATTGGTAAGTATGTTCGGGTTTGCTGGAGTTGCGTTCGCGGCGTATTCATTTTTTGGCGATGCGTCTGTGGTGGCGGGTGGTAATCCAGGTAACGCAGCTGAGATTGTCTCGGATGCAACGGGCGCAGCGTTTGGCGGGGTGCTTATCCCTCTTGCAGCACCGGTTGCATGGGCAGACTTCGATACTTTGAGTCTCGATTACAACATAACGGACGATAACTGCGGCGGCGGCTCACCGCGTGCACAGGTACGTATAGACACTACCGGCGACGGCGTCTCGGACGGTTCTGTTCGCATTGCACTTGGTCCATCACCAAACTTCACGGGTTGCGCCGCTGGGTGGCAGAGCACAGGCAACCTTATAGGCAATGAAGATGCTGGACGCTATGATTACAGCGTATTCGGCGGGTCGCCATTTACGACTTACAGCAATGCACCTGCAGTAGTTACAGCTGGACAAGTTGTTGGCGTTACAGTTCTTGTCGACGGCAGTTGGAGCGCGGCAGCTACTGGCGGTGACAGCGAGCAGACCACTCTTGTAGATAATATTAATGTAAACGGCGAGATTGAGACCTTTGATCCGCCTCCGGGCCCCGAAACGAAAGACGACTGCAAGGATGGCGGTTGGGAAGGGTTTGGCTTTGAGAATCAAGGCCAGTGTGTTGCTTCGGTGGTGAGTCAGAGCGAAAACCACTAAGGTACATCCGATTAGTTCAACAAAACCGCCCTCAAGGGGCGGTTTTGTTGTGCTATGCTCGAGGTATGAAATACGCACCTTATGTAGCTCTCGCCAGTGGGCTTTTTATTCTTTCTGCAGTTGGGCTTAGTGCAGCGACCGAAGTTATTCCCAACCTTAAGGCACTACCGGCAAGCGACATCAGGCTCGCACAAAGCGGTAGCTCGACGTTGCTGCGTTTTAGCACCACAGGGTGGAACGACGGCGTAGGGCCACTCGAGGTTTTCGCGGGAGAGATAGATAGAGAAAACGGCAAGCAAAACGTCTATCAGCGCATCTATAACACCGACGGTACGGTTTCTCGAGAGCCGTTGGTCGGCTCGTTTATCTGGCACGAGGCGCATAATCATTTCCACTTTGAGGATTACGCGACCTACACGCTGCAGCTTGCAGGTGCACCCGGCGCTTCAGACCGGTTTGGCCAAAAAACCACCTTCTGCATCATGGATACGACGAGGATGAACACCAAACTCTCCGGAGCGCCAAAGCGCCCCGTGTATGACACGTGCGGAAGCGTGGTGCAGGGTATGTCAGTTGGTTGGGGCGACACCTACGGCTACCAGCTTGCAGGGCAGGAGATTGATGTAACCGGCCTTGCAGACGGTGACTATAAGCTCATCATCGAACTTGATCCTAAAGACAAACTTGACGAGACAAACGAAGGAGACAACGTAAGCATAATAGACATCCGCATTTCAAACGGCACGGTAAGCGTCATCGGCGGGGGAAGCCGCGGGCGCGGCAACCACTAGCGGCTGTTGCGGCTCTCGCGCTCTCTAGGCTCTGCCCAGAAGACGTGGGTAAAGACGCTATCGTTGCCGCCCAACTCAAGCTCAAAGAGTGACGCGCGGCCGTCTGACGAGCGGCGGACTTCGCGCCCCCAGTGTGTGGGGTCGTCGCCAAGGTCGTCCTGATTTTTCCCCTTGTTTGAGCTTGTGCTCTGCACAAGGGTCGTTGTGGTGTCGAGGTGTGCGTAAATTTCCTCAAGCATTTCGTAGTCGTGAGCGTTGGGGTGCTGGTTAGGGTTAGGGTCGCTTGAATAATCCATACACGTGCCGAGCGGCGTATTGCTAAAGTTTTCGTCCTGATGGTCAAGGCCAAAGATATGTCCTATTTCCTGGCACATCACCAGCGCGCGCCAGGTCGGCTTGTTGTAGGTGCTCATGCCAAAGTACGTGTCGTTCATCTTAACGAGCCCCTTGGTGATGTGGTTGCTGGAGATCCAGATTTGTGCCACGCCAAGCCAGCCGGTACGGCCATATTTTTTGGCGCATACCTCTGCTCGGCCAGTCTGTGCGGTGCAGCTGGTACCCGCTTTGCCGGCGACAACACTGGTGTCTAACACACTCGAGACGCTCCAGTCGGTTGAGGCGGTGCGCAGGTAGCTGTCCCACGCGCTTCCGACATTGTCGCCCAGCTGTAAGGTAAAGGGGTTGCTTGTGCGCGCCCAGTGGTAGGCACCGGAAACGTTGCCCCACACATGGTCTGCAGAAGCTACTGATGCAAGTAACGTCAGACCTAAAACACCCGCCGCTAATGCACCGAGAGCACGTTGTCTAGGAGTCATACGGTAAAAGCCTTAAGGATAATTCGATTCTATACTAACACGTACTATGCTCCGCAGAAAAATTCTGTCAACAAGGCATTTGACACGGCTTTGTAGCAGGAACATAGTGTATTTTAGATGAATCTGTGCTCTCCATGGGGAGAGCCAGCACCGGCAAGGAGGTTAAGGGGATGTTTACAATGCGCACGTTGCTTGCGGTAGCCTTTGTCTTTGGCGGTGTCTCTTTTGGCAAAGCCGAAGAGCCAGAAGCGGGCCTCGGCACGCTCTGTATGGCCGACTTCCTGTACAAGGAGGTCAACTACCGAGAGAGTCAAGAGGGTTATCTGAGGCTGCTCGCAGTGCAGGAGATCAACAGTATTGCAGGCGTCACCGTCTGCGACAACTACCTCTACAAGTACCTCAAGATTCGGCCAGTTGGTCTCATCAGCGTGCATGGGGCTGTGCACGAGCTATGGCAACTGCGCATAACCTTTCTGCTTTCTACGACGCTCATCTATGTGCAGCACCATCCGAGTCAAATTTTCTATCTCTACGGTGCAATCGCTGCGGAAGGGCCGCTGATACCGATACCGGTCCCGCGGCCGGACCTGTCAGAGCGTGTACAAGCCCCCGACACAAACGAACCCGCTCCCGAGCCGAGGCCTCCAATCGACGACGAACTGCCGGAGCCCGACCCCTGGCTCCCGCCCGATGAGTTTGACGTGCTCTCGCCTGAATACCTGCACGAAATTCGGTTCTGAGCCGCCTGATGCCCACTTTCGGCCCCGCAAACCATCGCGGGGCTGTTTTTTATAAAAACAAAAGCGCCGCCCAAAGAAATGCCTGGGCGGCGGGCAATGTTGGCCGAAACTCACGGGAGACGGAACCACGTCCAGGTGAACCATTTCATTCCGGTCCTTGCCTCGATGTAGCTCAGACGTCTGACAGGCAGGCGTCTCTCGTTGATAGTGCTGTTGTCCGCCCGGTGATAGACCATGTCGGACATCTTGCGCCACTCGCAGCTTCCGAGCAGGAAGTCATACCATGTACGCGTAGTGAAGAATGCCAGAAAATTATCGGCGTCCACGACGTAGCGGACGGCGATATCCATGTCCATACGTGAGCGGCAAAAGACCCGCTCCTCCGGCACCATCCCGGTCTGCTCTTCGTGAGGAGCCGCGGTGAAAGTGACAAGCCCCACCACAGCGACTTTAACAAGGTGCAGCATCGCACTCCTCCTGCGACGTTAGGCCCCTAACCCTATGCCTACTATGCCAGCGGGATACAAGATGTCAATAAAAGGAATGGGGCTGTTTTATAATTTTATAATTTCAACAATAGTAATACACAGATTTCGCACGTGCGAAAAAAGTGAATAAACGCGCATACACCACTCTTAAGCTATAGCGTAAGAGTGGTGTATAGAGGTAGAGCCTAAAAAATAAAAAAACGCGCCGCCAAGACTAGGAGGTCAGGGTGGCGCGGAAGCGTACGAAGAGAGGGGAGCCGGATCAAGTCGGGCTTCTGGTTCGGTGGTAGTGGGTGACGCTCCCTGGCGGGAAGAGATCTTCCGGCGGATACAATATGTTCTGCAACTTCTTCTTATTCTTTTGGATTGAGAAGGGATAGTAGAAGAAAGCGCCGGCCAGACCGAGCATAAACATAAGGAAGCCGGTGAAGTAGGTGGCCACCAAGCCATCGAGCGGGGTGTAGAAGTGTTGCCAGCCGCCCGCCCACATGAGTATCGCCAACGCCACCATGAGAAACAGCAGCCCAAAAATGACCGAGATATGGTTCTTCTCCTCGGAGATCTCCAAGTAGCTCATGTTTTCGAGCTGCTTTTCGGCCAGCTTACGGAGCTCCTCGTCGCCGACAATGTCGTGGCCGGCGGGGTAGGCAAGCCACCGCGCTTTCGATTCTTTGTGTTTGACGACTACAAGATGGCGCATGCCGAACATGAACGGATAGACACGAGCAGTGGTACCGCCCTTGTGCATGATTTCCATTTCGACGACGTTCTGCACTACTTTGGGCAGGCGCAGCAGGTCGGTTGCAAAGCCGATCGGTTTTGGCTCGCGTTGAAAGATGATAGGCGTGAGGTCGGCAACTGCCGCATTGAGAACACGCGTTCTCGAATATCCGGTTAACAGATGGTCTTCCGACATCGAACACTCCCGTGGTTGTGTTGAAGATCGTTCATGTTTACATAGCTAAAATTCCGGCACAAAGTCAAATTTGATATTGACGCTCTTCATGAAGAAATCTCGAATATTTGTAGAAAAATAAAAGGGCGGGGTCGAAGACCCCGCCCTTGACACCTAGTCGGTGCCGCCTTCTTCAGCCGCAGCTTGCAGCCGGCTGGCCGCTCGCGTCGACGCGCTTCTCGCACTCCTTCTTGGTGATGCAGATTTCCTGCACTACGCCGCCGATCTCGGCCTGCACGACATTGCCGTCGCATGGACTGCTGTTCGTCGCGTAGCTCCAGAGGCATCCGCACCCAATGATTGCTGCCGCAATGGGCAGCCGCAGCGCTCCGTGGGCCAAAGCACCCACGGGGTCGCAGACAAGTCCCGCGTTAAATGACAATGTACTTCTCCTCATGTTGTGCGCTTATGCGCAGGTGGAAGTTCAGGCGTCAGTTCTGTGCCGACAGGCTCGGGATCGCCCGCAGGGCGTCCTTCACCGTTACGGCTTCGACTGCTCCCTCGAGGACCTTGCCCAACGTACAGCGGGCAATTTGCTCGAAGTTGTCGGTCGACACTTCATACTTGTTTTCGTCGCTCTGGCCCGGTTCCGGCACGATATCGTGGAAGCCGAGCACGAGCCAAGAGCGCTCTTTTGCTGCACGGCCGACGGCCGCACAGACGTCTTTGACCGCCGTGTCGCGGGTGACGATGAGGCGGTTCACCTGATAGTGGTCGATGCCGGTAAGTGGGTTTTGCCCCTCGCCGGCGTCGCTTTCTCCCCAGGCGCCGACCTGATTGTCGTAGAGATTTTTCACCGTCTCGAGCACCGCGTCGTTGTAGTCGCCGGACGGCGAAGCAAACGACGTGGGATAGAAGCCGAGGTTGCGATACATCACCGCCGCCGGATAGCCCAGCTCTTCACGCAGCTGATGCTCGTCGACAGACGTCAGCATCGGGTGCGAGTGAGAATGAGAGCCCACCTCCCAGTGCATGTCGGTCCAACTCCGAACCTGCTCCCAACTCATCGTCGCCCCTCTCTCGCCGACTCCGGTTGGGGTGTCGGCAATCCCATCGGTGTTGATGAAGAGCGTACCCGGCAGTCCGTACTTCCGCACGATAGCGCGGCCGTACTCGTACTGGCTGAGAAGCCCGTCGTCAAACGTGATCGAGACCTTGCCCGTGGGGGTTGGCCGAGGCGCCGGTGTAGGCACCTGCGGTTGTGCCGCGAGTGCAACGGTAGCAAACACCGCTGCGAAGCACGTATGTGCAAAGCAAGCGGTAATGAGGCGTAGAATCCGCATGAGTAAGTTCTCCTCTCTTGTGCGGGTTGGTAGGGAAGTCAGTGACCTTTATCCCACGAGTGGAGCTTGTCCCGAAGGATCCACTCCTTCCAGATGGAATACAGGTATACGCCGAAGCTTACATACTGCGTCACTAGAGTGGCGGGCAAGCTTGCCAGGGCCGTCGAGAACATGCCAAGCCGATATGCCCGCCACAGCGCCGGCACTCCCATGGTGATCATCTGGAGTGCCATCATCCATCCAATCGCCGAGACAACCCCGTAGCCTGCCCACAAGAGCATCACAGGCAGCATCATGGGGCCGATCAGAAACCACACGACATACACGTAGATGAGCAGCTGGAGACGCCAGCTGCCGAACTTGTAGAACTTACGCACGGCGATGTTCTGCAGGAATCCGCGATACCACCGCGAAAGCTGCTTCACATAGATGCCGAAGGTCGGTGGGTCTACCGGGTAGCACTTGGCTTCAGGGGCAAAATACACGTGATACCCCTTGCCGGTTGCTTCCCAGGTTAAGTCCAGGTCCTCCGCCATTGTCCGTTCGTTGAAGTGGCCGAACTCCTCGAGCGTTTCCTTGGTACGGAAAACGCTGAAGCAGCCGGAGGCGACAAGCACCATCCGGTTGTGGTTCTGCGCCGGCTTGATAATCGTGAGGCCGTAGAGATATTCGATAAACCGGCCGCGTTCCCACAGTGTTTGTATCTTCTGCGGGACAACAAAGCCCGAGACAATGAGCGTTTTCGGATCGTTGAAGTAGCGGATGGTCTTCTCGACTGCATCGGGCGCCACAATCGTGTCTGCATCCACCGTGACGAACAAGTCCGTCTTGACGAATGCTAGAGCAAGATTTTGCGCCTGCGCCTTGGTGCCGCGGTTCTTCGGCGTGCGATACACCGCGGCGCCGAGCGACCGGGCGATGTCGCCCGTGCGGTCGGTAGAGCAGTCGTCGACGACGATGATTTCGTCGAGACGGTAGGTCTGCGCCTGGAGGCTTCTGATCGTTGAAGCGATCGAAACTTCTTCGTTGTAGGCCGGGATTATTGCTGTAATAGACAATCGCCCGCTACTCGGGCGATTGAAGGCCACTTCTTTCGGTGATAGCCCGAGGAACCAGCGCCCCCCGTCTATCAGGTGTTCTCTCAGCGCCATCTCTTTGGCCTTTCTTGCGGTTGGATTGACAAAAAGGAGAATAATTACAATGTCCAAGTCTCTCGCAATTTTAACCTATAAAACATGTTTTGTAAATGAAGCTGATTTTGCCTATTTTAATATTGACGCTCTTCATGAAGAAATCCCGAATATTTTGTGCACATTTTGTCCACGCGTTACCCACGGGTTGTACACAGCTTACCAACAGGTTTACCCACAAAAGGTGCTAAAGTGGAAATAAGGAAACCAGCGCGTGTGCTAGCGTTCACAGACGTGTTTTGTATTTCGAACGAAATATAAGGCGCGGGTTCTGCTCGTTCGTACATATTACTCATGGTGCAACCGAGACTCTTTAATGCATCGCGCGCGGGACTCTCAACGAGAGCTGCTTTTGCTTCTTGCCTAAAAAGCGAGTAACAAGAGCAGCTCTTTTTGTTTGAGATCTGCGAGGTTGGTCGGTCAGCGACACTAAAGAGCAGGGCTTCACTGAAAACACCTTCAGGTAAATTTCAGGGGGCTTAACGGCACAATGATAGAGGTTTATCCATTAGTAGCTTATTAACTAGCAAATTATTAAAAAAATATGAAACGACTTTTAGTTAGCGCAGGTACGCTGATCTTCATCGGCGCAGTTGCAATCAGCGCAACAGGCGCATTCTTTAGCGACACTGAAACGTCGACAGGGAACACGTTTGCAGCAGGAGAGCTCGATCTCACGATTGACAACACCAGCTACGGGTTTGATTGGAACGATCCGTTAGCTACAAACCCGACAGGTGTATGGGGACTTAACGCAGCCAACTCATGGCAACTCGCAGACCTCACGAACCAGCTATTCTTTAGCTTCGATGACCTTAAACCGGGAGATTACGGTGAGGACACCATCTCGCTCCATGTGCAAAACAACGCATGGGCATGTATGGCTCTTGATCTCACTGGAACACCAGAAAATGGTGTCAACGAGCCGGAAGCCGACTTCCCAGACCTTACTGTCGGTGCTGACGAGGGTGAGCTCCAGAATTACCTCTCGTTCCTCTTCTGGAACGACGACGGCGACAATGTTCTTGAGACTGGAGAGACGGTAATTCCGGAATTAAGTGGCCTTCCGGGCTCTGCCTTTACTGGCAACTGGCTCGCGATTGCAGACCAAGGCGACACGCCACTTCAAGCTGGCACGACGACGTGGATTGGCAAGGGTTGGTGCTTTGGCACGATGACCCCAAATCCAGTTGTGCAAGACAATGCATCCTCAAGTCCTCCTGTGGCGCCGGATCGCATCGGCTTTACCTGCAACGGTGCAGGCGACCACAACATCGCACAGACCGACGGTATCGTTGTAGACGTCCACTTCTACGCAGAGCAGTCAAGAAATAATCCAAACTTCTTGTGCTCACAACTCCCTCCGCCTGATGGTCGCCAAGTCGTTGGTGCAGCAGCTGCAACATATGACGATCCTGCAATCTGTAATGTAACAGTTGACCTCGGCGAATCGCTCCAAGCTGCTATTGATGTGGCTGCTCCGGGAGACACAATTTGTGTTGATCCGACATATACAGGTGTGGGTGACGTTGCAAGTGTGATTGAAGTTAATGAACTTAATCTAACCATTGCAGGTCTTGGCGCAGCGGGCGCCGCAACGGTCAGCAAGGGTCTTCACATTGACGCAAATGGTGTAACGATCAAAGGCTTGACACTCAACGCGCACCCTCTCATCGAGGCTAGCGAACAAGCGGCGATCTACATTAATTCTGCGATCACAGGTACTACTATCACTCATAACCTGATTGATGGTCCTCCAGGCGCTATCGCGGCCAATGCTAAGGGCATCATCACGGAGATCGGGAACGATGGAACAGCAGGTGCTTCTGGCATCCTGGTTGCCCACAACCTGATTCGTGGCTGGAATCAGGGCATCTTCTTCAACACAGCAAACGCTGAAGTTAGATTCAACGACATCTATGCAAACACAGTGGGTGTTGCAAATGATGGCCCGCACAACACAACAATTCACCACAACGACTTCGACGGTAACACTGCCGAGGCCGTTGGTGTAGCTCCTTCCGCCAATAACGGAACAGCTAACAATGGTGACTTGGATGTAAATACAAACAACTTCACTCCGGCGGGAGCAGGGAATAATGTAAATCATTATCTTGCTTCAGTTGTAGGAGGTGCAGATGTAAATGCTACGAATAACTTCTGGGATAGTGAAGTCGAAGCAGATAGGACAAATGTTCCTGCTGAGGTAGATACTTCATCTCCTGCAGCAGTAGCGTTCCCTGAAAACTAGTCCTCTCTAGCCGAATCCAGCACTAACACTTAGTGCTGGGCGGGCTAGGTGGGATTTATTCCTAGCGTCGTTGGATTAATTAATAGTTTTTACTAACTCAGTATGAAAAGGATACTCTTGGGCACAGTTACGATAGTAGGGGCACTTGCAGCAATGTATATCGGGGTGACGGGCGCGTTTTTTAGCGACACAGAGACAAGTACCGGCAACACCTTTGCCGCCGGCGCGATTGACCTCTTGGTTGATAACGAGTCGTACTACAACGGCAATGTATGCGCCGAGACGGCTCCTGACAGCGGCATTTGGCAATGGCAAGGCAATGCATTGTTTCCTGTCCCCGGCACCGAGTGCGACACGAGCTGGGAACTCGACAACTTAACCGGACACCTCTTCTTTAACTTTACCGACATCAAGCCTGATGATGAAGGCGAAGACACTATCTCCCTGCACGTAAACACCAACGACGCTTATATGTGTATGAACATTGCTCTCACAGAGAATGATGACAATAACACAACCGAGCCCGAGGGCTTGGTAGACCCAACCGCCAACCCCGACACCGAATGGGATGGCGAGCTCGCGCAGACTCTACAAATGGTCTGGTGGGCTGACGACAGCGACAATGTGCTGGAGCACGGCGAGACAATACTTACGGGCGACGGAACCGTTGTCGGCGGTGTTGAAACCTTGTTTAACCTCGCCTCAACCAGCGGGCCGTTTGTGGTGGCGCTGGCAGACTCTGAAAACAATGTATGGGACCCACAGAATCCGGGTCCAGTACCGGGTGAAGAAACTCGCTACATCGGCAAGGCATGGTGCTTTGGCACACTGACTATCAGCCCTGTTCCATTTGACACTGGAGTGAGTCCTGCAGTTGACCCAGGGGTGTTATGCGACGGAACATTGCTTGGCAACGAAACCCAGACCGACAGCGCTCTGCTCGACGTGACGTTTGACGCAGTGCAGGCGCGCAACAATCCGGATTTTGTGTGTCTCGAAGATGAGTGCACCTTCAACGAGCAGGTAGACCTGCTTGTTGCAACCGCTAAGTTTGAGAATCCGGAGGTAACTACCGCTCAAAACTGGGACGTCTTCGGCTCGCCGGTAGACGGCTGGAACGTTGATTGGCGCGGCGATATACCAGCAACCTTTGGCCCGCAAAATCGTCCGGCAGTCGCCAACCTTGAGTACCACGAAGGTGTCCTTGGTGCGGCGTTTGAGGGCGACCAGTATGCTGAGCTCGACTCCGACTGGGGAGGCCCTTCAGACGCGGGCACTGGTGAACCGGCTTCTGTAAGTATCTATCGCAACTTTGTAACGGTGCCGGGTGCGCAGTACTTGCTCAAGTATCACTTCTCGCCACGTCCTAACACTCCAGCAGCAGATAACAATCTTGAAGCAAAAGTAGAAGGTGTTGCACTTAACACCACGGGCCCAACTGCGGGCGGTGGAGCAATTGCATGGAGTGAAATTGTGGTCCCATTTATCGCTGGTGATGCAAGCACTGAAATCCGCTTTACCGACCTTGGTACCGCAAACTCGCTCGGTACATTCCTCGACAATGTTCGCTTGTACCAGATCAGCTGTCCGGTGGTGCAATAGTTCTACCCGCTAATGTTCTCTCAACAATCTGAATGAGAGCCGCAACCCACAAATCTTTGGTGGCGAGAGCACTCCTTGTAGCAGGGGTACTCTCGCTTGCATCCGGATTGTTTGTAGTGCGTGCGCAGGAGCCAGAGAGCACCTATGCCCGCTCGTACAGCTATCACAGTTTTGACCTTACCGTAGACAGTGAGGCCTCTTACAACGGGGTGCCGTGGCCTGATGGCACGTGGGACTTAAAAGACCTAAAGCCGTGGAAGGACAAGTTTTGGAACTTTGGCGACATCAAGCCGGGCGACAAGGGGGAGAACACGATTAGCCTCCATGTAAACAAAGACGCCTGGGTGTGTCTCGAGTTCTTAAACTTAAAGGAGCAGGAGAACGGCGAAAACGAACCGGAGTCTTTAGACGACAACAGTGCGCCCAGCGAAGGCGAGCTAGCCGACCAGATGGAGTTTTTTGCCTGGCACGACGACGGCGACAACATTTTTCAAGTAGGGGAGATACCGATTTTTGGCACGACGACCCAGGCCGCCACGCAAGTGTTAAACAACAAGGTGTACCCTATAGCCGACTACACACATGGCCCGGCAATCCCCAAAAACCAGACCAAGTACTTCGGTGTGTATTGGTGCGCGGGCAACCTCACGGTTGACGTTGCAACGGCTTTTCTAGCCTGCGACGGCTCTGCCATGAACAACGACTCGCAGACCGACAGCATGTCGGTGGATGTGCAGCTGGTTGCCGTGCCCAAAAATGACAAGCCGAAGTTTACCTGCGACAAAATCGTAGTGCCGCCGCCGGGCGAGCAGTGCGAGGTGGGCAAGGTGGAAATAAAGGTGGAGAACAACGCCGTAATCATCAACAACACATCCTCAAACAGCAACACTGGAGACAACTCGGCGGGCCCGGGCGGCACGGTAACTACCGGCAATGCGAGTTCAAATTCAAATACGATCAACGTGGTTAACACGACCATAATCCAAAACGGGGGCACCAGCACTTCGAGCATCATCAACATCCTGCAAAATATGATCAGACGGCGATAAGTATGAAAACCCTCGGCAAAATAATCTACGGACTTTTTGTGACAGCGCTGGTTGGCGTTGCGGCACTGCTCTTGGTCTCGCTTATGCCGATAACGGGCAACCTCGAACTCAAGATTGTAAAATCCGGCTCAATGGAGCCCTCGATACCAACCGGCTCTATCGTGGTGGTGATGCCGCGCGCGAGCTACCAGGTGGGGGATGTGGTGACCTTCGGTAAGGACACCCCCCGCGAAATACCGACCACGCACCGCGTTATTGCCAAGCGGGTTGAAAACGGGCAGACGGTCTTTACGACCAAGGGCGATGCCAACGAAGAGCAAGACCCGCGCGACATCGCGCTCCGCGAGGTTATCGGCGGCGTACTCTTCCACGTGCCGTACCTGGGCTATGTGCTCGACTTTGCCCGGCAACCACTCGGCTTTGCGCTCTTAATCGGGCTGCCAGCGACCATGATTGTCGTTGACGAGGCACTTAATATCGCTAGGGAGGTGGCGGCATTGCGCCGTCGGCGACATCAAGGTTCGACCTTGATGAATATGCCGGTGCCGCAGAAACCCCGAGTATTTTCTGAAAGAACGCGCATACCAACGCTATGATTTTTTATCGGCGACATACGCATATCATCCCCACGCTGATGCTCTGCGCGGCGGCGCTGCTCCCGGCACAGCCCCTTATCACCAACAGCGCCTACGGCGACACGGAGACCTCGGTGGGGAATATCTTTCAAGCTGGAGTGTGGGGCGGCATTAGTACCGAGCCGGATCCTTTTGACATAGTGCTAAACGAGTTTTTGCCGAACCCAGACAGCACTGCTAATGGCCTAAATTTTGGAGACGACAACGACAGCAACCCGCTTGGCGAGTGGGTTGAGCTCTACAACAAAGGCGATGTCGCTCAAGATCTTGCCGGCTGGTATCTGGAGGATGCTTCTGGCGGCGGCGGTAACACTCAGGCGGTTATCTCGGGCAGTAACACCGACACGGGCGGGACTATCATTGCTGTGCACGGATGGCTCGTAGTTTTTATGAATAAGACTACGCTCAACAACACCGGCGACGAGATACATCTTTTCACCCCCACAGACGTAGAAGTAGATTCTGTCGTCTATGATGATCCAAGTAATGCGTGCGAGCTGCCTCCGACGCCCGGGGATGAAAATTCTACCTCTACACCAACGGGCACTCCGGATAACAGTCCTAACGCCGATTGTATTGCCAACCAAGTTGCACCAAATAAATCATACGCACGTATCCCAGACGGCACTGGCGCATGGATTGACCCTATACCAACGCCGGGTGCACCGAATATCCTTGACGAAGAGTCTGCAGAGGCACTGGGGCAAAGTGGGGGAGGAGCAGAGGCTGCAGCAGCAGAACCCGAACTTGAAGTCGAGGTCAGCAATGAACCACTCGAGATCACGGAGCCCGCATCATCGACGCCGAGCAATGAGCCAGAATTTGAAGTCGAGGTAAGCGACGAACCGCTCGAAGTGGTGGAGCCAACGCCGGAGCCAGCACCGACAGAGGACCCCGCGCCGGAAGAAACAGTAGAGGAGGAACCAACTCCTGAATCTGAGCCTGACCCAGAGCCCGAACCGGAGCCGGAACCTGAAGTAGAAGAAGCGCCGGCCGAGGTTGCCCCCGAACCGGCGCCAGCTTCAGAAGAATAATTTAATTGACCTCAACCGAGCCCGTGGCCTCTACGTTTGCGTCAACGTTTGCCTTAAGCGGTCGGCCCCACTCGTCGGTCTCTCTGCCATCGGACGTGCCTTCCGGTAGGGGGTCTTCAACGAGTGTTGAAGCCGCGATGTTTGCCGCCGCGGCAAGCGTGCCGGTGACCTTGAGCATTAAGAAGTCGAGTGCGCCCTGCTCGCCTTCGCCCGTGGTGCTTGTGTGTGCCTCAGCCTGGGCGTAGGCAAGGCTCTCCGCCTGGTTTGCGAGCGCCTGCCCGACCTTTATCGCCACTTCCTTGGCTTCGTCGAGGCGATTTTCTTCTTTGAGCATCGTGAGATACTCGTCGATGCCTTTGAGCTGGGTATTAAAGTTTGCAAGTACTACTGTTTGTGCCTCGGTGTCAAACTGTCCCTTGAGAGACGCCTCCGAAGCCTCACGCAGGCGGCGCTCTGCGGCGGCTATCTGCCAATCCACTTTTGAGCGGCCGCCTCCGGCAAAGGCCGCGGACACCTTTTCATTTACCCCAAGTTTAACGCCATACAACATGCTGCCCGGCAGAGCACTACCTGCTGCTGCAACCGTTCCGCCTGTTAGAAATAACACCGCACAAAGCCCAACGATGATCTTGGTCATACGTGACATAAGACGCCTAGTATAACATTTTCTTACTATTCGTTCTATGCTATCGTAGCTCTATCAGCTATGGAGGAAGGTATTCATATTTCGCTCGCAGCAGAGCGCTTATTTTCACTGTGGGGGATACCCATAACCAACACAGTTGTGACCGCGGTGGGGATTGCAGTACTCCTTATTATAGCGGGGTTTGTCTTTGGTAGACGGTTGAAACTCGTCCCCGGGCGCTTCCAGACCGCTGTCGAAGCGGGGTTTGAGTATGTTTTCGGCTACGTAGAGCAGACACTTGGGAGCCGGGCTTTGGCACAGCGTTACTTTCCTTTAATAGCAACCATCTTCCTTTTTATATTGGTGGCGAACACGCTCCACTTTTTTCCGTTCGTCGGACACGCTATCGGGCTGGAAGATCCAAGCACCAACGGCCTCGCTCCCTTGCTGCGCGCGCCTAACACCGACCTCAATACTCCGCTGGCGCTTGCTATCATCACGTTCTTGGTTGTTGAGATTTCAGGCATCCTCGCCCTGGGGCTGTTGAAATACGGCTCAAAATTTGTTAATTTCAAGGCAGGCGCGATAGGGTTCGTTGTTGGACTCCTCGAGATTATCGGCAACCTCGCGCGTCTTGTCTCGCTGTCGTTCCGGCTCTTTGGAGCGATATTCGCAGGCGAGGTACTGCTCCTAGTCATGGGCGTATTCGTGCCATACTTTCTGCCGGTGCCGCTCATGGCGTTCGAGCTTTTTATCGGATTCCTGCAGGCGGCTATTTTTGCGATTCTGACACTCGCATACATCAAGCTGGCGTTGGAAGAGCCGCACGGCAGCGAGCACGCGCACGCAGGCGCACATTAATTAAGCTTCAATTATTAGTAGTTAGTAATACGTATGGAATTAGAGGTAGCAAAAACATTGGGCATGGCGATTGTCGTGGGCCTCGGCGTTATCGGCCCGGGTATCGGTCTTGGTATCCTGGTTTCAAAAGCGCTTGAGGCTATCGGTCGCAACCCAGAGGCCGCAGGGCAAATCCAGACCACGATGTACATCGGCATTGCGGTCACTGACGTCTTGGCCATCTTCGCGGTCGTTATCGGTTTTATTATTAAGTTTACGTAGCTACGCGAACGGTTTCGCTGAATTGGTCTTCGAAAAGTCCTCGGTTCTCCCGTCTCGCGCCGCTCTCTGCGGAGCGTCCTCGCGGGCCAGACTTTTCTCACACCAATTCCAGCTCCACGTATAGATAGTATGGAACAGGTTCTGCACGTATTCGGCATAGACTGGAAGCTGCTTTTAATCAACGCGGCGAACTTCGGCCTGCTTTTGGCGGCGTTGACCTACTTCTTCTATAAGCCGATGATGCGGATGCTCGACCTGCGCCGCGACAAAATCGCGCACGGCGTTGAGGCCGCGCAGAAAGCCGAGGCGGAACTTAAGGAAATCGAGGCCTCGCGCGCCGCCAAGCTGGCCAAAGCAGGGAAGGAGGCCGACCAGGTGGTTTCCGAAGCGCGCAGTGCAGGCGCCGAAAAGCAGAAAGAAATCGTTTCTCTTGCCGAAGCCGCTGCCGCACGCACGCTTGTCGAGGCCGAGGCACAGGCGGAGGATATGAAGCAAAAGGCCGTGCAGGAGAGCAAGCAGGAGGTCGCAAAGCTCGTCGTGCTTGGGATGGAGAGGGCGCTCAAAAAATAATATGACCCTAGCTGCTCAATATGCCAAAGCGCTCTACGAGAGCAACGCGCCGGAAGGGGCGCGGTTAAAAAATCTGCGCGAGACCTTGAGACGCCGCGGACATGAAAAGCTTTTGCAGCAAATTTATACGGAGTACAAACGGCTGGTCGAGGAAGAAAAAAGACTGCAGGAATATAAAAAGATAACGCCGGAGAAAGAACAAACCCGCATACTGCTCGAGCTCTACCAAAAACTAGTACACACACCCTCGCTGTAAACTATGGCTAACTTTATAGAACAATTTAAAAAAGAGATCGAAGGCTTTGTCCCGAGCGAGCGAGCGCAAGGAGGTATCGTGACGCGCGTGCAAGACGGCGTTGCGGAGATTGAGGGCCTGGAGCGCGCGGGCATGTCGGAGATGGTGCGTTTTAATATTGCAGAGGGCAAGCCGCTTCAAAAAGCAGTTGAGGGCCAAAGTCACGTGTACGGCGTCATTTTGAACCTGGAAGAGGAGTCAGTGCGCGCGATTATTTTAGGCGACCAGGCTTCCGTTGCCGAGGGCATGCCGGTTGAGGCAACAGGAACGACGCTTTCTATCCCTGTGGGGGAGGCACTGCTTGGCCGCGTGGTCTCGGCCTTAGGCGAGCCTTTGGACGGCCTCGGGGCAATCAAGGCGGAGAAACACAACCCTATTGAGCGCGAGGCGTACGGCGTGATGGACCGACAGAGTGTTAACCAGCCCTTGCACACCGGCATCAAAGCCATCGACTCGATGATCCCGATTGGCCGCGGCCAGCGCGAGCTTATCATCGGTGACAGAGGCACCGGCAAAACGACGGTTGCAATAGACACGATTTTAAACCAGCTTGCAGAACCGGAAGAGAGCCGCCCTGTGTGCATCTACGTAGCGGTCGGCCAAAAAGAAAGCAAGACGGCAAGACTCAGCGGCCTGCTTAAAGAGCGTGGAGCGATGGACTACACGATTATCGTTGACGCCGGCGCCTCCGCACCCGCAGCACTGCAATACTTGGCGCCCTTTGCAGGTGCGGCGATAGGCGAGTACTTCATGGATAAGGGCCGCGACGCCTTGATTATCTATGACGACCTCTCCAAGCACGCGGTGGCCTACCGTGCACTTTCACTCCTGTTGCGCCGCCCGCCGGGCCGCGAGGCGTACCCGGGCGACGTGTTTTATCTCCACTCGCGCCTCTTGGAGCGCGCGGCAAAGCTCAACGCAGAAAAAGGCGGGGGTTCCTTAACCGCGCTCCCCATCATCGAGACGCAGGAGAACGACATCTCCGGCTACATCCCAACCAACGTGATTTCTATCACCGACGGGCAGATATTTTTGGAGACCGACCTCTTTAACAAAGGTACGCGGCCTGCCATCAACGCCGGCAACTCGGTGTCACGCGTAGGCTCCGCCGCGCAAACCAAGGCGATGAAAAAAGTCTCCGGCAAGATCAAGCTCGAGCTGGCGCAGTTTCGCGAGCTGGAGGCCTTTATGCAGTTTGCACAGGACCTCGACCCCGACACCAAAAAGCGCATCGACCGGGGAGCGCGCATGATGGCGATTTTGAAGCAAAAGAACGGTGCTCCAATGGCGTTCGAGCGGCAGGCGGTGGTGATTTATGCCGCGGTGAACGGTTATCTTGAAAGAGTTGCGGTAGGCCGCGTCGGCGAGTTTGAAGAAAAATTCCTGAACTTCCTCGACTCAAGTGCCAACCATGTGCTTGAGTCTATAGCCAAAGCAAAGGATATCGTTTTGCAGACCGAAGAGGAGTTAAAGACGCAGCTCAAAAAGTTCGAAGAGACACATCCGGACCTCTTTAAGTAGTATGGCAGGCTTAAAACAAATCAAAACTAAAATCCGCTCGGTGCAGAAGTCGCGCCAGGTCACCAAGGCGATGGAGGCGGTTTCTGCGGCCAAAATGCGCAAGGCGCAACAGCGTGCACTTGCCGGCCGCGCGTATGCTCGCGCGGCATCCGGCATTTTGGCGCGCGTCTCGGGCGCAAGAGAGCTTAAGGGCCACATGTTGACCGAAGCGAGATCGGTAAAGCATGCTCTGTATATTGTTATCACCAGCGACAAGGGGCTCGCAGGAGCCTTAAACAGCGCGGTCTTGCGTGCTACGCACGCTGACATAGAGAAACTCGGCCTCTCTCCAAGCCAGATAACGGTTGTTGCTATAGGCCGCAAGGCGGCCGACTACTTTGTGGCACGCGGCTACACAGTGGAGCGCTCCACCCACAACACCGACACGGTAACAGGCAAGTTTATCAACGAGCTCGTTGCCATGGCGGTGCAGCGTTTTTCGAGCGAGGGCGTTGATGTCGTAAAAATCGCGTATCAGAACTTTTTTTCTACGTTTGAACAGCGACCAACATTGCGCACCATATTTCCACTTTCGCTGGGCGAGCTTGAGGCGGTAGTTAAAGATATTGTGCCTGTTAGGGGAGTATTTGCTGACACGGCAGGAGTGGAGCGCCCGGCTGGCTACACTATCGAGCCTAGCGAGGAAGAAGTGCTCGAAGCAACCCTGCCGCGGCTCGCCTCAATTTTCGTCTATCATGCGTTGCTGGAGAGCCAAGCAAGCGAGCACAGTGCGCGCATGGTGGCGATGAAAAGTGCCTCTGACAAAGCCGCGGAGCTCGCGCACACGCTCACTATCACCTTTAACAAAGCGCGGCAGGCGGCGATTACGCGCGAGGTTTCGGAAATTACCGGCGGCATGGAAGCGATGAGCACATAATATAAACCATATGAAAGGAGAAATTAAACAAGTTATAGGGCCGGTTGTCGACGTCTACTTTGCAGGGGAGACATTGCCTGCAATTCGCAACGCGCTTAAAACCAAAGTGGGGAATCGCTCGGTAACGCTTGAGGTTGCCGCACACATCGGGCTTGGCCGCGTGCGCGCGATTGCGCTCCAAGACACTTCCGGCCTCGCGCGCGGCGAGGCAGTCGAAGATACTGGCGCACCTGTGATGGCGCCGGTAGGAGAGGCTACACTGGGGAGGCTCTTTAACGTGATTGGCGAGCCGATTGACGGCAAGCCAGCACCTGATGCTACAAAGCTCCCGATACACCGCGATGCACCTCCTTTTTCTGAACAACGCACCAAAGCAGAGGTATTTGAGACTGGCATTAAATCAATCGACCTCCTCGCCCCGTTTATCAAGGGCGGTAAGGTAGGCCTCTTTGGCGGTGCAGGCGTGGGCAAGACGGTGATGATGCAGGAGCTTATCCGCAACGTCGCGACCGAGCACTCAGGCTACTCGGTGTTTGCCGGAGTGGGCGAGCGCGTGCGCGAGGGCAACGACCTCTATCACGAAATGAAAGAGACCGGCGTTATCGACAAACTTGCGATGGTCTTTGGTCAGATGAACGAGGTGCCGGGTGCCCGCGCCCGCGTGGGGCTAACCGGCCTTACCATGGCGGAGTACTTTCGCGACGAGATGGGCAAGGACGTACTCTTTTTTATGGACAACGTGTTTCGCTTTGTGCAGGCAGGTTCTGAAGTGTCGTCTTTGCTCGGCCGCGTACCTTCGGCCGTGGGCTACCAGCCGACCTTGGCGGAGGAGATGGGCCAGCTACAGGAGCGCATTACCTCAACCAAAAAGGGTTCTATTACTTCTGTGCAGGCTATTTACGTGCCGGCAGACGACCTCACCGACCCGGCACCGGCAACGACCTTCTCCCACCTCGACTCAACCATCGTGCTCTCGCGCCAGCTGGCGTCGCTGGGTATCTACCCGGCTGTTGAGCCGCTTGAGAGCAGCTCGACTGCTTTGGCACCTGAGGTAGTGGGCGAGGAGCACTACCAGGTGGCGCTTGAGACCAAGCGCGTCTTGCAGCGCTACAAAGACTTGCAGGACATTATCGCGATTCTAGGTATTGAAGAGCTTTCCGACGAAGATAAGCAGCTGGTGTACCGCGCGCGCAAGATCCAGCGCTTTCTCTCGCAGCCGACACACGTGGCGGAAGTATTTTCCGGTGTGCCAGGTGTGTATGTGCCGGTTGCTGAGACCGTGCGGGCGTTTAAAGAAATCTTGGATGGCAAGCACGACGACAAGCCGGAGAGTGCCTTCTACATGAAGGGAGGAATTGATACAGTGAAGGCTGAGGGATAACTTTTCGCTACTTGATTCCTTGAAAAAGTCCTCGGGTCTCCCGTCTCGCGCCGCCTCCTGCGGGGCGGCCTCGCGGGCCAGACTTTTTCTCGGAACAAGTAGCTCCAATATATGAAAGTTGTAATTGCAAAAGTTGATCAAAATCTATTCGACGGCGAAGCCAAGTCTTTAACCGTGCCTGCTGCCGACGGCGAGATGACCGTTTTGCCCGAACACATGCCGGTTGTGACGACGCTCAAGGCAGGGACAATAACGGTGCGTAGTGCGCAAGGCGAACAGCAATTTCCAATTGAAAGCGGGGTGTTGGAAGTTCGCCGCGACGGCGCGACGGTGATTCTCTAACCGGCGTTTCTATTCTGTAACTATTCCTTTCAATTTCTGTTATATTAGTGGACCCACTGCAAGGAGAGGGCCATGAGTGACTTGTTTGTGAGAATGGAGGACCTCGCTCGGTGGTGGGAGAAAGAACTTGTTTCCACCACGGACGAGATAGCCGCCAAACTGCAGTTCCTTTGTTCGAAGTATAACGGAAACCTCATATCAACACGTGCCCATGAGATGCCTCAGGATGTCCTCGCGACCCTGCAGTTATGTGAGAAGTGCTGGTTTGAGAAGCATCCGGATGGAGGGGTCCTCCACTTTAGGTCGACCGACTGAAGCCCTGCGCGAACTCGCGCAGGGCCGTTTTGTTTGTTATAAATTTTATGTACCGCGGGCCTGTAGCTCACTTGGTAGAGCGCTTCCATGGCATGGAAGAGGCAAGGGGTTCGAATCCCCTCAGGTCCACACATTTACCGTGCTACAATTTTTTATGTGACCGCGGGAGAGTTAGTAACCCTGGGGCTTTATCTCATGCAACAACTGGGCGTCATGCTTGGTGTTGGGGCTGCAACTGTTACCCTTATTGCCCATCTTGTCTCAACGCGCGACGGCGTTGTGGAGCCCACCGAGGCGCGCTTTGCGCGCACCATAGAGCGGCTTCTTATGGTTGGGCTCTTTTTTATCATTGTCTCGGGGGTAGCCATAACCGCAATTCATAGTCTCGAGGGAGAGGCACAGCTTATCTTTACCCCCGCATACATTTTTAAATGGTTGCTTATCGGCGTTGTCGCCCTGCCCTTAATTGCTGGGCATAAAAATCCTTTCCCGCCGATTTTGTTTGAGGGCTTTATCGGCGCCACATGGTATGCGCTGTTTATCCTGCACGTTATCGCTCCCATTACCACCTGGGTAGATTTGGCCCTGCTCTACGTTGCATGGACAGCAGGCTTCCTTGTCCTGTGGACTGGGCTCGCGCGACTTATACATGCAAACAACTTTACACTGGCCTTGGCAAAAAAATCTGAAGCTCCCGCTGCTCCAAAACCGGTTGTTGCAACTCCTGCACCAAAGCCCACGCCCAAACCTGTTGTAACTATTACCCCTGCGCCCAAACTACCCACACCCCCTCCCGCTCCCGTAGCACCGCTCACTCCAAAACTAGTTGCAGCTGTGGCGCCAACTAAACCCGTGGCCGCAGCAGCACCGCACAAACCTGCAGAGCTGCCGCCGGCACACGTGCTACTTTCGCCAAAGTCTGCCGAACCCGTGCCCGCTAAACCAGCACTCTCTGTGCCGGCTAAGCCTCCGACTAAACCTGAAGAAAAAGTGGAAGACCCAGATCAGTATCCAGGCCTCCCGGCAATCCGCGTTATGCCAAGAACTCCGGAGGATGTGGACAAACAACTTCGCGAAGCCATAGTACAATTTTCATAAATGCACTTTTTTAGCGATCCGCGCCCCAAAAAAATCGTCATCCTGTGCGGCCACCCCGACAAAGGGCGGACCTTTACCGGAGAGCTGACCTTGCTGTACGAGACTGCGGCTAGAGCTGCCGGCCACGAGGTCAAGCGCTTTAACCTCTACGATATGAGGTTCGACCCGATACTCCACCAAGGTTACAAGGTGATACAGGAGCTTGAGCCAGACTTGTTGAAGTTTCAGGAAGCGGTTAGATGGTGCGACCATTTTGTAATCCTGTATCCAGTGTGGTGGTCGAGCATGCCCGCGCTTTTAAAAGGCTTGTTCGACCGCGCATGGCTGCCGGGCTTTGCCTACAACATGCGCAAAAACAAACAAGGGACACCCGCGCTCGGCTGGCGCAAACGGCTTAAGGGTAAGACTGCCCGGGTTGTTGTCGTGTCCGGAACACAGCCGTTTTTTATTTGGCTTCTCTTTGGTGACTACACCAACGAAATTAAGCGCGCTGTTCTGTGGTTTGCCGGTTTTAAGGTAAAGATGAGCCGCTTCGGCCCCAATGAAATTGCGCCGGAGTGGAAGAAAAACGAGTGGCGCAAAAAAGTTGCCCTTTTGGGCAAGCTGGGGGAGTAGTTCGGCCGTAAAATATCCATACATTATAATTAAGCTATAGCTTACAAATAATGTATGGGGAGATTGGAAAGGGAACAT
>MEWW01000018.1:0-12950 GCA_001775475.1 Candidatus Adlerbacteria bacterium RIFCSPHIGHO2_12_FULL_53_18
CGATAAGAATCTCTTTGACAGAACCTTCGTGCGAAGCGTTGATAACGTCAAAGGTAGACGAGTATGACGGCCTCACCTCAAGGGAAGAGACGGGAAAGATCGAGGTTACTGCGGTGTTGAACGACGTTCCCAAGAAGAGGAAGATGACCGCAATGGCACTCATGGCAAGTGCGTACCAGGGAATGATACTCGGAGATGCGTTTGCGTAGGGGTCGTTCGACTGGCCGCGTGCTTTTTTCTGGCTTATGAATTTTACAAGCGCAAGGGCAAGGGAGAACCCGAGTATGAGACCCCACACAAGCGCAAAATTAATGACGCCAAGGAGAACCGCGAGCACAACGAGGAAGCCTGCTGTGACAACTCGGCGCAGACCAGAGGCCGGCGAGAGTTCTAATATCGTAAGCGTCATTAGCACCAGGAGGCCTACAAGAAGACCGAGGTCGTTCCACTTGCCTACAAGATTGACCGAGCGGTCGGCAAATGCCTCAAACGGCAGGAGTCCGGTACCGAACACCACCGCAATCAGCTGAAAGACAGACGCTACCACCAAGCCCCAAAACACCACGCGGGTTAAGAGATGCGCGGTACGAAGGGTCTGAAAGAACCCGAACGACAGCAAAAACGCCAAGAAGCCCAGCGCCACAAATATGACGGTGTCGGTCTCGACACTAAAACCGGTCATACCAATGCCCGGATTCTGCGAGAAGTACCAGGACACAAGGTACGCAATAGGAAGCAGGCCCGCCAAGAGCGCGAGGCGGAACCCGTGCGAGCGCAGAAGCATGGCGTTACCGCCTCCTGCTGTAAAGAGAATGACGGCCGGCAGGAGAAGCAGTGCAAAGACTGCCACCTTGCCTAATTGAAACGGAAACCAAGCAGTCGGGATGACCAGTACCAGGGCAAGCACTATGCCTGCGAGATACAGCCACCGCGACCAGCTACCTAGTCGTGTGTGCATAACTATTATGCTTAATGGAGCACAATGCCCCTAAATAATACGAACTACCAGTAAGTATATCCCTTCGTTTGCCGTCAATCATAAGATATACACAGGTTAAAAATTGTGCTAAAGTGCGGTTAGCGCGTTGAGTAATAGCTCCGCCAAGCGCGGAGAGGAAAGTCCGAACACGTGCTTCTGCTTTATGCGGAAGGGAGGTAACAGGTAACGCCTGTCGTTTGCTCTCTGCGGGCAAAAGAGGTGCGAACAGAGACGAGTCCTTGCAGGTTTGGGGTTTACCCCGAGCTTGTCGAGGGGTGAAACGGCTAAATCCTTATCTCTAAGTGCAAGGCCGTGCTCCACATATGTGGAGAGTGCCGCTTGAGGTTTTTGGCGACAAGGACCCCAGATAAATTATTGCTCACGACAGAATTCGGCTTACAGACGCGCGCGCAGAATGTGAAAGCCCCGGCTAAACCGGGGCTTTTGCCTATTCAAACTCAAGCACCATCCCCTCTTGAATTCCTGATTTCTCCACAAACCCCGCAGGCACCTCAAGCACATAGCGGGCTGCCAGTGAGCTTGCCTGAAAACTCTGCGGATAGGTGTCGGGTGAAATCCGCTCTTCAATCGTGAGTATAGTGCCGTCATCGGCGGCCCAGATAATGTCTATAGAGAAGCGCATATCTTTCATCCAGATGCCGTGAACTCCCGCCTCATCAAATATAAAAAGCATTCCCTCCCCTTCTGCGAGACCGGCGCGCCCCGAGAGCCCGCGGGTTTGCAGGGCGAGCGTATCGGCGACCTCGGCGTGAACTATATGCTCTCCTACCTGCACGGTTGTGCGTGAGATGTTCATCGTTTGGGCGAGCGGACCGTTACGTTGATATTGCATAGCGGCAACAAGCGTAAGCGCGACGAGCGCAAGCGCCCATACAAGTATTAACGTTTGCTGTACGGACATACAAGCTACTATACCAAGGTTATGCACAGGTTGACATGAGAGACTGAGGGCTTATAACTTGCGTGGGCAGTACTTTTTGGCTGGGCTCTTGGTACAAACCCCAATTTAGAAGGACGGGGACAATGCAGACACAGTGTGTCAGAAGCGGCAATGACCAGAACCGAAATGCAATTCAGGTTCGCGACGATCTCCTCGGAGACGTGGTGAAGAAGATGTGCGTTTTGGAAAGCTCTTTTCGCAATCTGAAATACGACAAGGCTGCAAGTACGGAGCGAATGAAGCGGGTTCTCCGAAGTTCGCGTATCGCGGAGGCCACCAGCATACTTATCAAGTTGCGGGACAGGCGCAAAGTGAGTTATGGGGAGGCGCTGGCGTCATTTATTACGCGCCTTGCGACCCATGACAAGTACACGGTACTCAACAGCCTCAAGAGGAACGATCACAACGTCAAACGAATTCCGCGGACTGAGGTGCTGCTTCAACAGTGCGAGGGAAATCAGCCTGGTACATTCATTTTTCTCCCCTTCGTCGAAGACAGGGACATAAAAGCGGTCCGTCGCCCCCTCAACACCTTCAAAAACGGTCAGTTCCCCGCCGGAAGTGTCGAGATTCTCTGTGAGATGATGGAGAATCCCGGCAGATTCGTCGGCAGGAGGTTCCTCGCCGACGGCGACGAGGTGACAATCGACGAAGATCGGTATGTGCCGTCTTTCAGTATCCGTGAAGACGGTACCTGGGTTATCGAGCCCGTGCACGACAAGGCCCTACCGACTCCAAACGACCGAGCTCTTACGCTCATTCTCCCTGACTAAGGGGGCCCATACCCCGCGCAGCCAGGCTGCGCGGGGTGTCTTCTTTAGCGGAGGCGGAGAGATTCGAACTCTCGAGAGGTTTCCCCCTACGCGCTTTCCAAGCGCGCGCACTAGACCACTATGCGACGCCTCCAGGTTGGTCCAATTGCGAGACTATAGCACAAAATTATTATCGGCCTATGAGCGCTGCGATGCGCTCCTCGACCGGCGGATGCGTCATAAAAAGCTTGGCGAGTGCACTTGTTTTGGCGCGTGCGCCGAACGGATTTGAAATGTAAAGATGCGCGGTTGCGTTGTTGGCACGCTTCATAGGCGCTGCGTAGCTCCCGATTTTCTGCAGTGCGCTTGCAAGCCCCTCGGGGTAGCGGGTTAAAAGCGCGCCGGAGGCGTCGGCTAAAAACTCGCGCTTGCGGGAAATCGCCAGCTGCAAGAGCGAGGCCATGATGGGGGTTAGTACAATAAACGCAATCGCGAGTATTGCGATAAACGGATGGCTTTTGTTATTGTTGTTGTCTCCCCCGCCAAACAGCATCCCCCGCAGCACAAAGTCGGAAACGATTGTGACAAACCCAACCAAAACGACCGCCACAGTTGATACCAGCATGTCTTTATTGCCGATATGCGAGAGTTCATGTGCAAGTACGCCCTCAAGCTCGCTGCGGTTCATCATGGCCAAGAGCCCGGTAGTAACTGCCACGACCGCATGCTCTTTGTTGCGCCCGGTGGCAAAAGCGTTAGGCGCCGGGTCCTGTATCACATAGATTTTCGGCTTTGGCAGCCCTGCCGTGATAGCCAAGTTCTCCACAATATTATGCAGCTCGCTAAAGGCACGTTCGTCTGCCGGGTGAGCACCTGCCATTTTGACGACGATTTTGTCCGAAAACCAGTAGCTCGTAACATTCATCACGACGGCAAAGATTACGGCAAAGACCAGCAGCCCGGGGTTGTTGAAGTACCATGACACTGCCCAGCCCACGCCGATGACCACGCAGAAAAATAGGAACATAAGTACCCAGGTCTTGGCGACATTTTGATCCTGGTGTGTGTAGAGAGATGCCATGTTAGGTGATCAAAAAAATCCTTTTTTTGAAACTTCCACGTTTTGCACGTTTGATGTTTTTAATCTTTGTAATAGTGCTGCGTTTGAGTTTATATATTTTGCACAACGCGTCAATAATCTCCTCTATGTCCGCAAGCTCTTCGGGTAGAGAAAGGTGCGTTGCTTTTGATGCTTCAGACGCTTCTTCCACTAACTTCTTACGCAACTCGCGCTCAAACTCCCTGCGAGAGAGCTTTTTGGTACGTGGCTTTCGTTTATCGTTTTTTTCAATTATCTCCGGGATTCTGTCGCGTACCAACTTTCCTTTCATTTAAAACTTTACCGCAACCGGCTGACGTGCAGCCTCCTCTCCTGCCTCTAACTCAAAGAATTCGCGCTCTCCGAAACGAAACATGCCTGCAATGACGTTGTTGGGAAATGTTTGTACAGCGGTGTTGAGGTCGCGCACGTTGGTGTTGTAGAAGCGGCGCGCCGCCTGGATCTTATTTTCGGTGTCAGACAGCTCGCGCTGGAGCTCAAGGAAGTTCGTATTGGCCTTCAAATCGGGGTATGCTTCCGCAACGGCAAAGAGCGACTTCAAGGTTTCGGACAAAAAGTTTTCTGCCTTGCCTTTTTCTGCAACGCCGCCTGCGTCCATTGCGGCAGTACGAGCAGCAGTCACTTTTTCCAATGTTCCGGCCTCGTGCTTCATGTAGCCGCGCACCGTCTCAACCAAGTTTGGGATCAAGTCGTAGCGGCGCTTAAGTTGCACATCGATGTCGGCCCACGCCTCTTTGGCGCGCTGGATAAGGGTGATAAAGCGGTTGTAGGCAACAATAGCCCACAGCACGAGTACCGCTAAAATGCCCAATACAATGTAGAATCCCGTCATGCCCTTATGTTATCACAGAGGACCTAGTAGTCCATACCGTCCATTCCTCCCATTCCGGCAGGTGGGGCGTCTTTTTTCTCTTCCGGCTCTTCGGCAATCGCCACTTCGGTCGTGAGGAGTATTGCGGCTGCGGATGCGGCACGCTCAAGTGCAGTGCGGGTAACCTTAACCGGATCGATAATTCCTGCCGTTATCATATCGGGTATTAATTTCCCCGAAACAGCATCAAACCCTGCATTACCCTTCCCTTCATACACTTTAAGCACAGCAACTCCTGCATCAAAACCGGCATTCTGCGCAATCTGACGGAGTGGCATCTCAAGAGATTTGAGAAGAACTGTAAAACCTACCGTTTCATCAGCACTCATTTTATCTTTTTGTTTTTCGAGAATTTCGGCAAGTTTTTGTTCGACTTTAATGAGCGCCGTGCCGCCGCCCGCGACAATCCCTTCTTCAATCGCGGCCTTGGTGGCATTGACCGCATCTTCGATCTTGAGCTTCAAATATTTCATTTCGGTCTCGGTTGCAGCGCCGACGCGGATAATTGCAACACCACCGGTGAGCTTAGCGAGGCGCTCCTCGAGTTTCTCTTTATCGAATTTCGACGTTGTGTCGGCAATCTGCTTGCGGATCTGTGCCACACGCGCATCAATATCTTTTTTGGCGCCCTTGCCGCCCACAATCACCGTCTTGTCTTTGGTCGCAATGACTTTCTGGGCGCGGCCGAGCATATCCATGGTCGCGTTTTCAAACTTGATGCCTTTTTTCTCGGTAATAACCTCGCCGCCTGTCATAGTGGCGATGTCCTGAAGTATCTCGTCCTTGCGGTCGCCGTAGCCGGGAGCCTTAACTGCAAGCACATTAAAAGTGCCGCGCATTTTGTTGACTATAAATGTTGCGAGTGCTTCGCCTTCGACATCGTCTGCGATAATCACGAGCTCTTTTTTACCAGACTCCGCTATTTTCTGAAGTACCGGCAACACCTCAGCCACACTCGAGATCTTTTTGTCGGTGATAAGCACCAGGGGGTCCTTAAGAGTTGATTCCATGCGCGAGGCATCGGTCACCATGTAGGCCGAAACATAGCCGCGGTCAAACTCAAGTCCCTCTACCACCTCTTTTTCAATACCGAGGCTCTGAGATTCCTCAACGGTGACAACCCCGTCCTTGCCCACTTCTTTAATCGTATCGGCGATAATGGAGCCTATTTCCTCCGACTCCGCGGAGATTGTTGCGACCTGGCGGATTTCGTCGTCGTTCTGGATCTTTTTAGCGAGGCCGCGCAGCGCCACAACAGCATCGCTCGAAGCCCTTTCAATCCCGTGTCGCACGGCCATGGCATTGAGCCCTGCTTCAGTGTGCTTCATGCCCTCCTCCACCAGAGCCTGCAGGAGCACGACTGAAGTGGTGGTGCCGTCGCCGGCTATATCATTAGTTTTTGTCGCAACTTCCTTAACAAGCTCAGCGCCCATGTTCTCAAACTTGTCTTTAAGAGAGATCTCTTTGGCGATAGAGACGCCGTCGTTTGTTATAGTGGGGCTGCCATAACCTTTATCCAAGGCCACATTTCTCCCGCGGGGACCTAAAGTTACCTTAACCGCCCCGGCCGCCTTGTCGATGCCTACTTTGAGAGCGCGACGTGCGCGCTCGTTAAAAAGAATTTGCTTTGCCATAGTTCAGTAAAAGTTAGTTAAGAATGCCGAGAATATTGGCCTCGCTCACGATAAAGTATTCGACTCCTTTAATCTTGATTTCGTCGTAGCCGTACTTGTTAAACATAATTTTGTCGCCCACCTTAACACCCACAGGTATAAGCACATCTTCGTCATACTTGCCGGGGCCCACCGCAACCACCACTCCCTGTTCCGGTTTTTCTTTGGCGGTCTCTGGGATAATGATGCCAAAGGAGGTGGTCTGACCCTCTTCTTGCGAGAGCGGCTTTACGAGCACACGGTCGCCCGCGGGTGTAAAACCGATCTTGCTCCCTGCTGGCTTGGCCGCGTGGGGGGTACTCTTTTTAGCTTGGGTTTTCTTGTTTTTTTTCTTCATACCTAAGCCTTGTTTAACAGTAATGTTCGCTCGCAGTATAAAGATTTTTCTCCTGTTGTCAAACTCGGCCTGCGTTGCGAAAAAACACCGGTATGATATATTTCAGTTAATGGCCATAGCGGGGGTGCTCCCCTACATACAGGTAGTCCTCTCCGTCTTGCTTGTTGCGTGCATACTCTTGCAGCAAACGGGAGCGGGTTTGGGCGGTGCCTTCGGCGGCGACAACTTCAGCGCCGGATATCACACTCGCCGAGGTGCGGAAAAATACCTCTTCTACGCGACCATGGTGTTGGCGGTGCTGTTTGGCGCCACATCCTTTCTGGCGCTTCTGCTTCAATAGTAATAATTAACTACACTCGTGTTCTCATGCTCTCTTTTTTGCGCACTGCCGCACGGTCTGTGTATCTGCCTATAATCGACAAGGCGGAGGATGCCTATGCTGCGTTTGCGGCCTCCGGCCGAGCACTATTTCTCTTTTTCTCCGCGCTTCTAATCGTCAGTTCCGGTGCTCTCATCTTCATGCTCAACGGGGCGCTTTTGGTGTCTACCCCCGCCTCGGGAGGAAGTTTTACCGAAGGTATTTTAGGCGCGCCGCGCTTTATCAACCCGGTGCTTGCGGTGTCCAGCGCCGATAACGACTTAAGCGTTCTTATTTACTCCGGCCTTCTTAAAACCACGCCTGAAGGAGAGTATGTACCGAACCTAGCTTCGAGCTTTGAACTGTCGGACGGTGGCCGCGTGTATACGTTTTACTTGCGAGAAGACGCTACCTTCCACGACGGCACAGTGGTTAGCGCGCATGACGTGACGTTTACGGTTGCAAAAATCCAGGACCCGAGCCTAAAGAGCCCCATCCGCGCCAACTGGGAGGGCGTTACCGTTGAGGCTCTGGACGATCGCACGGTTCGTTTTACCCTGGTTCAGCCCTATGCTCCGTTTATCAACAACGCGACAGTGGGGATTTTGCCCAAACATCTCTGGAGCCAGGTGAGTGTTGAGGAGTTTCCCTTTAGCGAGCTTAATACTTCCCCCATAGGCTCGGGGCCGTTTCAAGTGAAGAGTGTCTCGCGCACGGCATCTGGGATCCCCTCTTCATATGAACTGCGGCCTTTTGACGATTACACACTGGGGCGTCCCTACCTCTCAAGCATGCGTTTCAACTTTTACCAAAACGAGGAGGAGCTTATTGCCGCTTTGGCACGCGGCGACATCGAAGCAGTGAGCAGCGTTTCCCCTTCGCTTCTGCCTGAACTCCCATACAACCACACCGAGCGCTCCGCACTAAACCGCGTGTTCGGCATCTTCTTTAACCAAAACGAAGCGGCAGTACTGCGCGACCTTGACGTGCGGGTGGCGCTCGAAATGGCGGTCGACCGTGAAGCTCTCGTCGCCAACATCCTAGGCGGCTACGGCACAGCCTTAAGTGGCCCCGTGCCGCCGGGTGTTGTCGTGCAGAGTGCAGCGAAACCGGCGGCTGCGGCAGAGGACCGCGCACTTGCCGCACGCGAGCATTTGCTTTCCGACGGATGGGAAACATCGGAAGACGGCACGCTCTTCAAAACAACAGGCTCTGACGAAGATGAAAAGACCCTGCAGCTCTCATTTACTATCTCGACCGGCAACGTCGCGGAGCTCCGGGCTGCCGCCGAGTTTGTCAAAGAGGCGTGGGAGCGCATGGGGGCAAAAATTGAGATACAGGTGTTTGACCAGGGCGACCTATCGCAAAACGTCATTCGGCCGCGCAAGTATGAGGCGCTTCTTTTTGGCGAAGTTGTCGGGCGTGAGCTCGATCTGTTTGCCTTTTGGGACTCATCGCAGCGCAACGACCCTGGCCTTAACATCGCGCTCTATGCCAACGCCACGGCAGACCGCTTGTTAAAGGCCCTGCGCGAGACAAGTGACGAAGAAGTGCGCGCCTCGCTCTATGCGGAGTTCGAAGCGGAGCTTCGGAAAGACATCCCTGCGGTATTTCTCTATGCGCCGGATTTCGTGTATAGTATTCCTAACGATATCAAAGGGTTTGAGCTGGGCTTTATAGAGACCTCGAGTGACCGCTTTCTCTCCGTGCGCGAGTGGCATCGGGAGGTCGACCACGTCTGGCCAGTATTTTTACCCGACACCACTATTTAACTAACCACAGATATGCAAGGACAAGGAAAACCCCCACGACCACGCGGCGGCCGCGGCCGGCCTGGATTTAGAGGAGACCGGCGGCGGCCGCGCCCCGGTGGCCCGCGCCCGCACCAAGTGCATCCGCCTAGAGAGATCCGCGAGAGCAGCGGCAACGGCGGCAATGGCGAGGAGAAGCCTATTCCACCTTTGGAGCCGGGCAATATCCGTATCATCCCGCTTGGCGGCGTGGAGGAGATAGGCCGCAACATGACCGTGGTCGAGTTTGGCGACGACATCATCATTGTCGACTGTGGCTTCCAGTTTAGAGAGGACGACACGCCCGGCATCGACTACATCCTCCCCAACACGAAGTATCTCGAGGATCGCAAGGAAAAAATCCGCGGGATGTTTATCACACACGGGCACCTCGACCACATCGGCGGCATTCCCTACATCGTCGATCGCATCGGCTACCCGCCCATCTACACGCGCCAGCTTACGGGTGTGATGATAAAAAAGCGCCAGGAAGAGTTTCCGAACCTGAAACCCATCGACCTCCACGAGGTCGAACGCGAGTCTACCGTAAAGGTCGGCGACTTACGGGTGCGCTTTTTCTCTGTGTACCACACGATCCCTGACGCGATGGGTATCGTAATCGAGACCCCGTACGGCGACATCGTCTTTACTGGCGACCTCCGCCTCGACCACGAAAACGGCGTACCGACTGAGGAAGAAGAAAAGGGTTTTGCGTGGTTCAAGGACCGTAAAGTGCTTTTTCTTGGTGCAGACTCAACAAACTGTGAACGTCCCGGCTTTTCGCTCCCCGAGCGTACGGTGAGAAAAAACCTCGACGAGATTATTGCCTCGACGCCGGGCAGGCTTATTATCGGCACCTTTTCCTCCCAGCTTGAGCGCCTGATGCGTATGATTGAGCAGGCAGAGCGCGTTGGTCGCAAAATTTTGATTGAAGGCCGCTCAATGAAAATCAACATCGAGATCGTAAAACAACTCGGGCTCCTTAAAGTTTCCGACAAGACTTTTATCACCTCAGAACAGCTTGAGAGCATCCCCGACAGCAAAGTGGCAATACTCGCAACTGGCGCCCAAGGCGACGAGTTTGCGGCCTTGATGCGGATTGCGATGAAGACGCATAAGTATGTAAAGATCAAGAAGGGCGACACGGTGGTACTTTCATCTTCAATCGTGCCGGGCAACGAACGCAGCGTACAAAAGCTTAAAGACAACCTCTCGCGCCAGGGCGCGCGCATCATCCACCGCGACACGATGGATGTCCACGCCTCGGGCCACGCCAACCGCGACGAAACCTTTTGGATTCATCAAAAAATCAACCCGCGCTTCTTTATGCCGATGCACGGCTACCACTATATGCTAAGAGTACATGCCGACATCGCCAAGGCATGTGGCCGCGCCGAGGATGAGATAGTTATTCCTGACAACTCATGTGTTATCGAAATTCAGAATGAAGGGCAAAAAATCGTACGGCTCAAAGATATGGCACCTGCGGGCTTGCGGCTTGTAGACGGCTTTTCTATCGGCGATATACAGGAGGTCGTTATACGCGACCGGACCGTCTTGGCGCAGGAAGGTATGTTTGTCATAATCGCGACCGTAAACCCCAAGAACGGCCGCCTGCGCAAAAGCCCCGACATTATCTCGCGCGGCTTCGTGTACCTGCGCGAGAGCCAGGAGCTTCTGAATCAAACACGCTTGCTGGTTAAGAAAACGATTGAAGATACGACCAAAAACCAGCAGCCGGTCAACTTCGACTATGTCAAAAACAACGTCACCGACGCTGTCGCCAGATATTTGTTCGAAAAAACCAACAAGCGCCCCATCGTGATCCCGGTGGTGTTAGGGGTGTAGAGTTGACGATTAGGGATTATAAATGTATAGTATCCTTGGTTCCAACAGGGAGAACGTTCCTCATGAACATCGCGGGACTCTTTCCAGCTATCCGCACCTTCCGTCGCGGAAAACCGGCCCCTACGCCACCCCGGAGCATAACGCCAAACGAGGCACATCGCGCCTTTGAGCAGGCGCCGACGCTCGAGCATATGGAGCAGCTGCATCAGGCAATAGCTCCGCGCACATTGCCGCTGCAGATGCTCGAGGAAGGCAGCCCCAACCACTCCCATAAATGGAGAGACCTGCCGTGGGATCAGAACCTCGGTGAGAGCTTCACCGACGAAGACCCTATCGGCCAGGGCAACCGATTCCCGATGGCCACCTACAAGACCCTCGTGGAATGCTCCTGCGGTGCAAGGGCGATCGAGAGCAAACGAGCGCTCATCTGAAACTTGCCTCACTCGAGGCGTTTGAGGACCGGCCCAAAAGCCGGTCCTCTTCTTTTTAACCTGCAATATAAAATTTATTGCGCTTGAGTTTTATAACGCCCTCGCTGCTTAGTGAGGCGAGCGTTTTGACGACATCCCGCCGGGAGCGAGCGATAACTTGTATGAGGCGGTGTAGCGTTGCCGGCTCTTCTAGCACCGTGCGCAAGATCTGCCCGCGCAGTTGGCGGTACGAACCTTCGAATTTTGACTGCTTGGTGTAGTGAACGCTCTTGTTGTTGAGCTTAATCCCCTGCCGCTTCAGCTGGGTGCCTAAGTCCATCAACCGCGCATAAAACTCGCGCGGCTCTATACCTGACTTCTTTAGAGCCTTTTCCACAAGTGGCAAGATTTCTTTATCTGAGATCTTTCGTACAGAGTGACTTGATATATCAAGTCGCCCGAAGCAATAATACAGAAAGACTGTGCGGATATTTGTTTCAATAAAAATAGTAGGCTTGTTGTATGCAAAGGCCTCTACTGCAGCTTTCGTATAAGGCCCGACACCTGGAAGACGCGAAGACACTTTTGCTTCGCTTAAAATCTTTGCGGAGCGCTGTAAACACACCGCGCGGCGGTTATAGCCCAAACCCTGCCAAGCCTTTAAAACTTTCGATAGTGGTGCCTTGCTAAGCGCACGCGCGTTTGGAAATTGCCGGATAAAACGAATATAAAACGGCATGACTCTCTCTACCTGCGTCTGTTGGAGCATAATTTCTGAAACCAGGATTTTGTACGGGTCGCGGGTTTTGCGCCACGGTAGGTCACGGAGAGGAACTTCCTTCAGAGCGCGTAGGAGTTTTTGCATGCATGCATCATACCAAAACAAAACACCCCGCTTGGTAGCGGGGTGTTTTGCAGACTTGCTCGAAGACCTTAGGCCTTCGGGCGTGCATCGGAGACTGTGAGCGTGCGACCGTCGTACTCTTTGCCATTCCACATCTGAATAGCAGAGTCGGCGTCACCGTCGTTTGCCATCTCAACAAAGCCGAAGCCCCGTGAGCGGCCAGTCTCGCGATCAGTCACGATAGATGCCGATGCAACTTCGCCAGCTTTGGCAAAGGCATCGCGCAACTCATCGTTAGTCGTGCGATACGGAAGACCGCCGACAAACAACTTACGTGCCATAATACGCGTACTTTCAACTAACTTGATACCGTTCGCGTAAGGCGACCCTCCTTACTTGACCTCGCACCCAGGTGCCTGGCTCGCGTGGAGACTTACTCGAACGCCCTTACCGTATCATGGGGTCTTTAGTCGCGCAACCACAACTAAGCGCTTGTCAAACGTGTGGGTAACCTCGTCCCACACACCTTCGCAGGTTATGAGCACCACTTTTGAGGACCCGGAATTTGCAAAAATTTCATTCAGGGGCGCGCTGGCTTCGGTATACGTGTTGATGTTTTCAACTTCATAGATAAGCACTTCGCCCTGTGCCCCCATAACCTGGACGGTGTCGCCCTTCTTAACCTGCGAGAGCTCTTTAAACACACCGGGAAAACCGAGTGAGTTGTTGACGTGGCCCGCAAATACCGCGTTGCCTTCGCCTCCGGGCTTAGCTCCCAACTTGTACCAGCCTACGTCGGCAATAGCTTTTGGCGTTGCCATGGCGCCGTCCGCTGTCTTGCCGACCTGTTCGATAGAAGCGTCGACGCCGATGGAAGGGATGATTATGCGCATCGGGACAAAGGCTTCCACCACGGCGCCCTGTACTTCCCCCTGAAGTTCGGGCTCAAGAAGTACCGCTGCAGGAGCAAAGGCGGCAAACATCGCGTCTTCGCCTAACAAGCGGCC
>MEWW01000018.1:12966-13936 GCA_001775475.1 Candidatus Adlerbacteria bacterium RIFCSPHIGHO2_12_FULL_53_18
GCGTCGGCGCTGCCGATAAGCACGGCTATAAGCCCAATCATGAGAGCGGCTCTCCGCCACCACGGGGAGAGAAGCTTGCGGGGTTGTTCTACGAGTACGGCCGATTTAGCGCCCGGCAGCAACAATCTTTTTGGCATAGGGAGTGAATGCCAAGCCTACACCAAAGAGGAGTACCGCGGCAAATGCGAGTGCGGCAGATGAGACCGGCGGGAAGCCGGTGTTTGGCAAGCCTTGCGGAACGTAAGTCGTCATGACATTAACGGGCTGTGTATAGATCGGATAGGTAGGGTAGGTAGGATAAGTCGGTGGGTAGTAGTAAGAGCGTTCGAGAACCCTCACTCTACACGTATCAGTCTCGCCATCACTCTCCACCTCTACGCGCTCGGTACCCGTGTCGTCAAACACGTGAGAAAAGCGGCGTCCGGCATCTCGGTACCTACGGCCGTCGGCCTCCCAGTCATACTCGCCATCGCCACCGTAGGCAACAAAGTAGGCGCGCTGACCCTCCTCTACCGTCTGCTGCTCGGGCACGCAAACCACATCACCGTCGCGGTCGTAGTCGTAGTCGTATGGGTAGTTATACGGATAGGAGTAACCTGAAGATGAATATTGATAGTTTGGATAATAGTAACTTTGAGCAAATGCGAACGTAGGTAGCAACAACCCGCCAAGAACGACTGCGGTAAGCCCAAAGAGTCCGGTCTTTTTCATACGGTTGTGTCGTTTAAAAGTAAAGCTGCCTGCAGGAGACCTCTAGGGCAATAGTACTGCGGGGGGAGTATCTGTGCAACGGGGGTTAGTGCCCTCCGCCAAGCGTACTTACTGCAAACATCAATGCGGCTCCAAGTACAAACCACACAAGGTGTTTAAGTGTGTGAAAGTAACCGTTAGTGGCTTTGAGCGAGTGAGGAATAAGGTCTCCTAACACGACAACTAAAAAAGCGCCGGCAGAAAACCCAAGGAGCGGTAC